>NZ_JAEMSG010000137.1:0-4507 GCF_016462945.1 Mycolicibacterium sp.
CACCGCATCAACCGGGAGCTCATCGCTGGGCGAATCAACGGCCCCCTCGTCGGCCGGCCCTTCGTTGGCGCCCGCGTCGGCCCCCGCGTCGGCCCCCTCGACCGCACCTTTGTCCCGGTCTTGCTTCCGTCTACCGAATGCCATCACAAACTCGCATGTCCGCCGGAGGAACCGTGGCCGCCCTGGCCACGGGTGGTATCAGCCAGTCCGGCCTCGTCGAACGAAGCCACTTCGACCAGCTCTGGTAACTCGACCCGCTGAACCAGCAGCTGAGCGATCCGGTCGCCGCGCCGAATCGCGATCGGCGCGGCGGGGTCGAGGTTGATCAATGACACTTTGATCTCGCCGCGGTATCCCGCGTCGACGGTGCCAGGACTGTTGACGATCGAAAGTCCCACGCGCGCAGCCAGACCGGAACGCGGGTGGATCAGACCCACCATGCCGTGCGGAATGGCGACCGCAATCCCGGTGGGCGCCAGGGCCCGCTGCCCGGGCGCAAGTTCGATGTCCTCGGCGCTGAACAGATCGATGCCGGCGTCGCCCTCGTGGGCGCGTGCGGGCATCGGGAGATCGCGGTCGAGGCGAACCACCGCAAGACTGGTGGACACGATGGCAAAGACTACCCTTGGCCGAGTGTCCGGTTCGCGTGTGACCTCGCAGACCCTGCGCTACCGCGAACGACTGTGGGTGCCCTGGTGGTGGTGGCTGGTCGGCTTGGGCGCATCGGCGGTGCTGGCCAAAGAGGTCAACATGGGCGTGCGCACCCTGCCTGACTGGCTGCCGTATGCGGTGCTGGCCGTCGCAGCCGCGGGTGTCCTGTTATGGCTGAGCCGCACCGAGGTGCGGGTCACCTCTGCCGGCGCAGCCGCAGAACTGTGGGCCGGTCAGGCACATCTGCCGGCGTCGGTGGTGAGCCGCGCTGCGGCTATCCCTCGCAGCGCCAAGTCCGCCGCACTCGGCCGCCAGCTTGATCCGGCGGCCTACGTCCTGCACCGGACCTGGGTGGGCCCGTTAGCCCTGGTCGTTCTCGACGATGCGGATGATCCGACGCCGTACTGGCTGGTGAGTTGCCGCCACCCGGATCGGCTGCTGGCGGCGCTGCGGAGCTGACTAGAGCGCGCAGTCGGTGCAGATCATGACGCCCTTCTTCTCGCTGGCCAGGCGGCTGCGGTGGTGCACGAGAAAACAGCTGGAGCAGGTGAACTCGTCGGCCTGCTTGGGAATCACCCGGACCGACAGCTCCTCGCCGGACAGGTCCGCACCGGGCAGCTCAAAGGACTCGGCGGACTCGGTCTCGTCGACATCGACGACGGCAGACTGCGCTTCGTTGCGGCGCGCCGTCAGCTCCTCCAGCGAGTCCTCGGACGCCTCGTCGGTCTCGGTACGCCGTGGAGCGTCGTAATCAGTGGCCATCGTCAATCCCCTCGTCGAACACATGGCTTTGTACCAGCGTCGAACGCTTGAGCCAAACGATTCATCCCGCCAAGCGGCGAGTTCCGATGTGATTTACATCACATTCGTTGATTTTTGGCGATCCGCGCCCTCAGCGAACTGCAACCTACCGGCACTGACGTGCTGCCTTTACAGTGCAACATGTGGTCGCTCAAATCACCGCGGGTTCCGCCTACGACAGGGACGGGAAGCCATTCCGCCGGCGCAACTACCGTCCCGGGATCATTGCCGTGGTCACACTCTTCGCGCTCACCGCTCTGGTGTGGGTCTTCGCCCTGACCCGTCCGGTCACCGTGGGTGAGGCCGCGTCCTGCAACGCCCCGCCGACGCCCACCGACCCGGCGGCAGCCACACTGGGCGATCGCATATCGGGTTCATCCATGGTCGACGTCGCACCGGCCAAGTTGGCCGAGACGAATATTCGGGTCCTCAACGCCAGCGGTCAGGGCGGGCAGGCCGGTGATGTCGCCGGCTCGCTGCGCGACCTGGGTTTCGCTGCCCCGACCGCCGCCAATGACCCGATCTACGCCGGTACCAGGCTGTCCTGCCAGGGCCAGATCCGCTTCGGCCAGGCCGGCAGGCCCGGCGCAGCGGCGGCGTGGCTGGTGGCCCCGTGTGTCGAGCTCTACCAGGACGACCGCAAGGACAACTCAGTGGATCTGGTCATCGGGGCCAACTTCACCTCTCTGGCCAGTAGCGACGACATCGCCGCGGTGCTGTCCGGGCTGCGGCCCGGAGCCAGCGAGCCGGCCGACTCGGCATTGCTGACCAAAATCCACAACGGCACCTGCTGAGCCGTTCACGGCAGGGGACGTAGTCCGGAGAAACCGTCGAGCGCCGCGATCAGTTGCGCTGCCACCCCGGGCGCGGCAACCAACACCAGGCCGCCCGCGGTGCCTGGTTCATCCGGCTCGGGTAGCACCAGTACCGCGCCGGCCTCAGCGGCGATGAGCGCACCAGCCGCCCAGTCCCACACGCTGAGGCCATGCTCATATTGAGCGTCTAGCCGGCCGGCGGCCACCATGCACAGATCCAGTGCGGCGGAACCAATTCGCCGAACGTCACGGATCACCGGCAGCATCCGGGCCAGCAGCGCTGCCTGCGCAGCCCGCCGGCTCGGCTCGTAGCCGAATCCCGTTCCCAGCAACGCCATCGAAAGATCGTCGACCTCGCTGCACCGAAGCGGGCTCCGGACTCCGCCGGCGAGCACGTGCGCGCCGAGGCCGATCCCGGCCGAGTAGATATCGCCACTGACGACGTCGGCGACCGCGCCGGCTACAGACCGCCCGTCGAGTTGGGCGGCGATCGACACCGAGTAGGCGGGGATGCCGTAGATGAAGTTCACCGTGCCGTCGATGGGATCCACCACCCACCTCACCGTGCCGCTGTCGCCTGCCTCACCACCGCCTGCCTCACCACCGCCTTCCTCACCGAGAATCGGCTCGCCCGGGCGCAGCTCAGCAAGCCGATGCCGGATCAGCTGCTCGGTTTCGGTATCGACGATGGTGACCGGGTCGGTGGGGCTGCTCTTGGTACGTACGTGTGCTGCGGCGGGGCCAGCCGGGACGCTGAAGATCTCCGTGCGTCTGCGGCGGACGAATGCCGCGGATTCGGCCGCCAGTTGCTCGGCCACGGCGCGCAAATCCTCCGGCAGGGCATCGGTCATGTTGCTATCGCAACACAATCCCGCTGCGGAGGGCCGCGCAACCACTAGTGTTTGTGGCGGTCGATCCGCCCGCCGCGAGAAGGAGCAGCAATGAGCCCGACCGAACCGACCACCGCTCGCCATGCCCTCGGCGTGGACGTCGGCGGAAGCGGGGTCAAGGGCGCGATCGTCGATCTGGACACCGGCCAGCTCGTCGGCGAACGCTTCCGGCTTGACACCCCTCAACCGGCCACACCGAAAGCGGTAACCAAGGCGGTCGCCGAGGTGGTGGACCACTTCGGCTGGACCGGGCCGGTGGGTGTGACCTACCCGGGCGTGGTCGTCGAGGGCGTCGTGATGACGGCCGCCAACGTCGACAAATCCTGGATCGGCACCAACGTCGCCGAGCAGATGGGCTCGGCACTGGGCGGCCGGAGGGTGACGGTCCTCAACGATGCCGATGCCGCCGGACTGGCCGAGGCGCGCTATGGCGCCGGGCGCGGCGTGAAGGGTCTTATCGTGCTGCTGACCTTCGGCACCGGCATCGGCTCTGCGGTGCTCTACAACGGAGTTCTGTTGCCTAACAGTGAATTTGGCCACATCGAGGTGGCCGGTAAGGAAGCCGAGCATCGCGCAGCATCGTCGGTCAAGGAACGCAAGGAATGGAATTACCAACGCTGGACTGAAGAGGTGACCAAGGTTCTGGTTGCGATCGAGAACGCCATCTGGCCGGACCTCTTCATCGCCGGAGGTGGTATCAGCAGGAAGGCCGACCGGTGGATCCCGATGCTGCGGAACCGGACCAAAGTCGTGGGTGCCGAACTGCAGAATGAGGCCGGCATCGTGGGCGCCGCGATGGCCAGCCAAACCGGCCTGATCACCTAGCCTGCCTCGCGCCTGTACAGCGCACCCCCAGCTAGTAGTTACAATGGACCTCGGCGGTCGCCTACCGGACAGCGGCGAGCATCCACTACGAGATCACGCCGATATTCCCCATAGACGACGCTTTCGGTGCGGTGCATCCGTGCCCGCCGGAGGCCACCAAGACTGAAAGGGTGCGAGTGCCAGCGACAAAAGCAGGCCCGGCAACCAAGAAGCCGGTGAAGCGCACCGCCACCAAGACTCCCACCAAGAAGGCCGTGGCAAGCTCCAGACCAGCGAAGAAAGCCACCATGCAGGCACCGGCCAAGACCTCCAGGGCTGGCAAAGGCGCGCCCGCGAGAGCCCCCAAAGCCGCACCCGCAAAGGCCACCGGGGCAGCACCGGTCAGGGCTGCCAAAGCCGCTTCCGCGAGAGCCACCCAAGCCGCACCGGCCAAGAAAGCCATCAAGCGGGCACCGGCCAAGAAGGCCGTCAAAGCCACACCCGTAAAGAAAGCGACCAGGGCCGCACCGGCCAAGGCCGCCAAAG
>NZ_JAEMSG010000137.1:4607-6214 GCF_016462945.1 Mycolicibacterium sp.
AAAGCCACACCCGTAAAGAAAGCGACCAGGGCCGCACCGGCCAAGGCCGCCAAAGCCACACCCGTAAAGAAAGCGACCAGGGCCGCACCGGCCAAGGCCGCCAAAGTCACCAGGGCCGCCAAGGCCGCACCCGCCAGAGCTGCCAAGGCTGTCAAAGCCCCACCGACTAAGGCCAAAACTGTCAAGGCACCACCGACTAAGACCAAAGCTGCGCCTGTCAAAGCCGCCAAAGCCGTTCCCGCTAAGGCCGCCGCCGCCAAAACCCCCGCCGCTAAAGCCCCCGCGAAAGTAACTCCGGCCAAAGCGGCTGCCAAACCGCAGCTGGCGAAGCCCACCCGCGGCGGCACCAAGAAGACGGCCAAATCGGCCGAGAGCACACCGGAACTCCTTGTCGACGACCTCGACCTGACCGCCGGACCCGATCTCGATGTCGCCGAGGAAATCGAACTCGCAGAACTCGAAGCGGTCACCGTTGAGGAGGACGCAGTCGACGGCGTCGCCGTCGCCGTAGTGACGCCTGCCCCCGCCACCGACGGCGAAGACGAAGACGTCGGCGAACCGTCCGACAAGGACAAGGCTTCCGGTGACTTCGTCTGGGACGAAGAGGAATCCGAGGCCCTGCGCCAGGCCCGCAAGGACGCCGAACTCACCGCGTCGGCGGACTCGGTACGTGCCTACCTCAAGCAGATCGGCAAGGTCGCCCTGCTCAATGCCGAGGAAGAGGTGGAACTGGCCAAGCGCATCGAGGCGGGCCTGTACGCCACCCAGAAGATGACCGAGGTCGCCGAACGCGGCAAGAAACTGCCGGTGCAGCAGCGCCGCGATATGACGTGGATCTGCCGCGACGGCGATCGCGCGAAAAACCATCTGCTGGAAGCGAATCTGCGCCTGGTGGTCTCCCTGGCCAAGCGTTACACCGGTCGCGGCATGGCGTTCCTGGACTTGATTCAGGAGGGCAACCTGGGCCTGATCCGGGCGGTGGAAAAGTTCGACTACACCAAGGGCTACAAGTTCTCGACCTACGCCACGTGGTGGATCCGTCAGGCCATCACCCGCGCGATGGCCGACCAGGCGCGCACCATCCGCATCCCGGTCCACATGGTCGAAGTGATCAACAAGCTCGGCCGCATCCAGCGTGAGCTGCTCCAGGACTTGGGCCGCGAAGCCACTCCGGAGGAGCTGGCCAAGGAGATGGACATCACCCCGGAGAAGGTGCTGGAGATCCAGCAGTACGCCCGCGAACCGATATCGCTGGACCAGACCATCGGCGACGAAGGCGACAGCCAACTCGGCGACTTCATCGAGGACTCCGAAGCCGTAGTGGCCGTCGACGCCGTGTCGTTCACCCTGCTGCAGGACCAGCTGCAGTCGGTGCTCGAAACGCTGTCCGAGCGCGAGGCCGGCGTGGTGCGACTGCGGTTCGGCCTGACCGACGGCCAGCCGCGCACCCTCGATGAGATCGGCCAGGTGTACGGAGTGACCCGCGAACGCATCCGGCAGATCGAGTCCAAGACCATGTCGAAGCTGCGCCACCCCAGCCGCTCGCAGGTCTTGCGCGACTACCTGGACTGAGCGAGGCTCGGTTAAGAACCGAATCACAAGGGCCA
>NZ_JAEMSG010000006.1 GCF_016462945.1 Mycolicibacterium sp.
CACGTTGGGCGTCCCACTGGACTAGACCGGACCGAGGATTGTGGCCGGCGGTTTATCCGAACCGCGGCGGGCGCAATCCCGGCGATCTACCGTAAGCCGGTGACCACCAAGCGTGCGCAATCCGCCGCCACCGGCGAGGACGGACGCCACCTCTACACCTGTCCGTTGTGTGAAGCCATGTGCGGCTTGGAAATTGAGGTCGCTGACGGCCGGATCGCCGGAATCCGGGGCAACACCGACGACACCTGGAGCCGTGGGCACCTGTGCCCCAAGGGTGCGTCGTTGGGCGCCATCCACGAAGACCCGGACCGGATCCGCGCGCCGATGATCAAGGTGGACGGGCAGTGGCAGGAGGTCAGTTGGGAAGCCGCATTCCAGCGGTGCACCGAACTGCTGGCGCCGGTGATCGCCGATCACGGTATCGGCGCGGTCACCTGCTACGTCGGGAACCCGTTGGCCCACTCGTTCTCGCTCGGTCGCTACACCGGTGTTCTGCTCGGGATGTCGGGCATCCCGGTGAGCTATTCGCCCGGCACCGTCGACCAATGGCCGAAGAACCTCTCGTCGCACCTGATGTTCGGCAACTGGTGGGGCTTCCCGGTGCCGGATATCGAACGCACCGATCTGTTGGTGGTGATGGGCGCCAATCCGGCGGCCTCGCAGGGCTCGCTGCTCGCCGCACCCGATGTGATGGGCATCCTCGGTCGCATCGGCACCGTGATCGTCATCGACCCGGTCCGGACCGCCACCGCAGCCAAGGCCGACGAATGGCTGCCCATCACCCCCGGCACCGACGCCGCACTACTGCTTGCGATGGTGCACACGTTGTTCGAGGAGAACCTCGCCACCGTTGGCCGTCTCGGTGAGCACATTGACGGCATCGAGACGCTGCGTGAGGTGACCCGGGACTGGTCACCGGAACGGGTTGCGTCGGTCACCGGCATCAGCGCCGAGCGAATCCGGGAGCTGGCCCGCCAACTTGCGGGTACCGAGAAGGCCGTCGTCTACGGCCGAATCGGCTTGTGCAACCAGGAATTCGGCAGCCTGGCCAGCTGGCTGGTCGACGTGGTGAACATCCTCACCGGTCATCTCGACACACCGGGCGGTGCGATGTTCCCGCGCCCGGCGGCCTGGACCGTCACCTCCCAACCGCAGCCGGGACTGGAGGGTGGCCTGCCGGAGTTCGGCCGGTGGCACAGCCGGGTGCGGGGCGCCAAGGAGGTCCTGGGTCAGGTCCCGGTGTCCTGTCTGGTGGAGGAGATCGCCACCCCGGGTGAGGGTCAGATCAAGGCGTTGATCACCGTGGCGGGAAACCCGGTGCTGTCCACCCCGGGTGGTAATCGCCTCGACGAGGTTCTGCCGCAACTCGACGCGATGATCGCAGTGGACCTGTGGCTCAACGAGACCACCCGACACGCCGACGTGATCCTGCCGGGGCCCTCGCCACTGGAGACGGCGCATCACGACGACCTGATCCTGGCATTTGCGATCAATTCGATCGCCAACTACTCCGCGCCGGTCTTCTTCCCCGACGATCCCGACCGTCCCGAGGAGTGGGAGATCTTGATCCGGCTGACCGGGTTATGCGCGGGCACTGCGGCTGAGGACGTGGATGTGGCCGCGATCGACGACGGGTTCTTCGACTACCTGTGCTTCACCCAGGGTTTGGACGGGGCCCAGATCCGCAGCCACTACAGCCATGGCGGACCGGAACGCATCCTTGATCTGACCCTGCGCACCGGCCCGTTCGGCGACCGCTACGGCGAGGTTCCCGACGGGCTGACACTGGCCAAACTCAAGGAGCAGCCCAATGGAATCAATTTCGGGCCGATGATCCCTCAGATACCGGGCAACCTCGGCACCACCGATAAGAAGATCCGGCTGGCTCCGCCGTACCTACTCGATGACCTGCCGCGGCTGGCGGAACGGCTGAACCGCGAGCCGGATGATCTCGTCTTGGTGAGCCGTCGGCACCTGCGGTCGAATAACTCATGGCTGCACAATGTTTCGGCCCTGATGAAGGGTCGTGATCGCTGCACCCTGCTGATGCATCCCGATGACGCGGCCAAGCGTGGCGTGAAAGCGGGTGACACGGTCAGCGTCGTCTCGGCGGCCGGGCGGATCGAAGTCCCCGTTGAACTCACCGAGGCAATTATGCCCGGGGTGGTGTCGATGCCACACGGTTGGGGCCACGGCAAGTCGGGCACCCGCATGGCGGTCGCCAACAGCTCACCCGGGGTGAATACCAACATCCTGTCGCCGCCGACCTTTCTCGACGAGCCGTCCGGCAATGGGGCGCTCAATGGCATCCCGGTCACCGTCGCGCCGATGACTGAGTAGCGTCACACCCAGGTAAACATCGAAGCGTGAGGAACGGTGCCATGAGTCCCGCCGAGTTAGACCAATCCGTCCGTGATGCCGGTGCGGCCATGGGGGAGGCGCTGGGCGTCTTCATGCTGCACCCGGAGACGTTCGGCGAGAGCATCGCCGCCGGTTATGCCAACCCGCTTGCCGGCTATGTCGCCGGTCGCGGCGGCGTGCTGGGAGATGCCACCGGTGCCGCGGTGAGTTCAGTGTTCACGGTCTTCGAACCCACCTTCACCGGCGCATGCTGGGACGAGGGAGTTGCGGTGCGCGGCGCCAAAGGTGCCGCCGAGGTGTACTGGAACCAGATCGCCGGGTTCGGCCGCAAGTATCTGGCCGGTGCCGAGGGTCTGGACCGCATCGCCGCGCTGGGGGAGAAAGTCATCGCCGCGACACCGGGCGGCGGGTTGCCGCTGTATGCCGGTTGGCGCGCCATGCCGTTGGCCGACGACGCCCCGGCGCGTGCCCTGCAGGTGATGTTCATCATGCGCGAGTTGCGGGCGGGTGTGCACTTCGGTGCGCTGACCGTTTCCGGTGTCACCCCGGTCGAAGCGCACATGCTCCACGGCGGCCGCGAGTACACCGCGATGTTCGGCTGGCCCGAACCCTTCGCCGACGGCGCGGACAAGAAGGACCGCTACGCCGAAATAGAGACGGCGACCAACCGCCGGATGGCCGAGATCATGACTGCCGCTTTGGGCCCCGATGAGTTGCACGAACTCGCCCGGTTGAGCGTCGGGGCGCTGGCCACGCTGAAGGCCAATGTCCCGGGGTGAGTGGCCGAACGCTTAAGCTGCGCAGATGCCGTTAGCGGACGGCCAGACTTTTGCCGGCTACACCATCGGGCGTGTCCTCGGCACCGGAGGCATGGGTGAGGTCTACCTGGCCCAGCACCCGCGGCTGCCCCGCCAGGATGCCCTCAAGGTCCTCGGAACCTCGGTCAGTCACGATGCCGAGTACCGGCAGCGCTTTAACCAGGAAGCCGAGATGGTGGCGACACTGCGCCATCCGAATATCGTCACGATCCACGACCGCGGTGACTTCGACGGCCAGTTGTGGATTGCGATGGAGTTCGTGGACGGCACCGATGCCTCCCGGCTGCTGACCGACAAGTACCCGAAAGGTATTCCGTCCGCCGAAGTGGTGCGCATCGTCACCGCTGTCGCTGACGCTCTCGACTACGCCCACAGCTGCGGGCTGCTGCACCGTGATATCAAGCCGGCGAATATTCTGCTGGGTTTTCCTGAGTCCGGTGATGATCGAATCATGTTGGTCGACTTCGGAGTTGCGCGCTGGATTGGCCAGTCCAGTGATTTGACCGGCGCCGACATGACGGTCGGCACGGTGAACTACGCAGCACCCGAACAACTCAAGGGCGAACAGATCGACGGTCACGCCGACCAGTACTCGCTCGCGGCCACCGCCTACCACCTGCTCACCGGCGTAGCGCCATTCGCGAATAGCAATCCGGCCATCGTGATCAGCCATCACCTCGATGCAAAGCCGCCCCCTATCGGTGCCGGGCACCCGGATCTCGTCCGGCTCGGACCCGTCTTCGCCAAGGCACTGGCCAAGGTCCCGGCGGACCGTTTCGACCGGTGTCGGGATTTCGCCACGGCGATGCAGGATGCGCTCGGATCGGCAGGCGGCGTCATGGCACGGCATCGCAAACTCGAGGCTGGCCCAGGCAGGAAGCGCCTGCTGGCCGCGGCGGCGGGTGCTGTACTCGTCGCCGGTGTTGTCGGGGCAGTGGTCACCGTGGTGCGCACTCACGCGCCCAGTCACGGAGATTCCGGCGGGGGATCGGTGCCCACCACGGCACCGCCGCCGGCGGTATCCGCCCGGATGGATCTGCCCGTGGTAGTCATCGGCGCTGATTGTGCGGTGCTCGGCGCGGCCGCGGTCGACGAGTCCGGGGCTGCCGCCTATTGCGCGCGGGTGGACTCCCAAAGCCAGGAGACGGTGTGGTCGCTACAGCCGGAGCGCTTACTTCCGAGCGGAGCGCAGCCGCCGCCCACACCCTAGATACTGCGCCGGTGTCAGCCGACGGGGTCGATGCCGGATTTGGAGATGGCGAAGCCAATTCCCGAGGTATCGACCGTGCAGGTCATTCCGTCGGTTTCCGACATGCAGACGAACGGTCCGAGCGCTTTGCTTTGGCCGTACGGAAGTTCCGGTTCGACACCGTCAGCCATCGGATTCCCCATGCATGCCACGTCGCTACAGACCGTTAGAACCCCTTGAGAGTCCATGGACACTGTTTGTGGGGGCGTGTTGGACTTGCAAAAGACGCCCTCTGTGGAGTTGGGGTCCAAGCCGTTTTTGATTGCGCAGTAGATGTTGCCTGACGGGGATCCGAAGATTTGCATGTTGGGTGTATCGCACACATCGATGTATCCAGTTTGTCCTGTCGCGCACCCGGTGTCGGCGGTTGCCTGTGGCATGAAGACCGCTGACGAAATTGACATCGTGGCCGCCGCGCTCAGAATCGCGGCCGCCATACCGACCAATGAGTCTCTCAACGCCGTGCTCCCCTCGAGGTTCCCGCTGCTGACCGCGTGCGCTCAACGCACGATGGTAGCGCAGGGGTAAACAATGCCGGTGGGTTATTGCAGAACTTCGCAGCACCGTTCACAATCCGCAATCCAGCCCGCCCGCGGAACCCGGGCGTTGCCGCACGAATCCGATCCCGTGCTGGTCCCAACGCCGATACCACCGGTTCATCTCGACTCGCCGGGCTCGAGGCGGTTCACGCTCCACGACGCCGCACCCGTACCTGCGGAGGTTGGACTCTAGGCCTCTCCCGCTAGGCCTTGATCCTGATCCGGCCCGGCTTCCACAGTCCGCTCCGTGTCGCGGTTCCCAACTCGATCTGCGCGGGCTCGGCGTCGATGATGGTGTCGAACTTGCGTAGTGACCCCCAGTCCCGGCCCCAGTCGTGAGACAGGTAGGTCGCCATCACATGCGCGCGCAGCATCACGTCACTCACCGCGAGTAGGCCGCCGTTGCGCCCGTCCTCCCAGGTGTCGGTGTCCTGCTTCTTGGCGGTGTAATCCGGAGTGATCCGGAACTTCGGCACCTGAGTGACACCGTTAGCGTGCAGCATCGGCTGCTGGCACGGGAAGGCCATGCCCACTGCCCAGTCCATCAACACCGGTTGGGTGGAGCCGACATACTCCTGGAGGGTGCGCAACTCCGGCACCCTCGGCGGGGTGACCGCGACCCAGTCGCCCAGTGACAGCGAGCGGTCTTCGGCCACGATCCGCACCGCGGTGGTATCGGTGGGAATCTCCGAACGTCGATAGCGGAGATTTCGCCACGACGGCGCCGGGCCCAGATCATAGGGCTGCACGCGACCGGCCGGCACGAGTGTGCCGTCGGGACCGGCTTTGCCATACTCCAATTCGACGGTCTGACCATCGGTGTGCGCATTGAGAACACTGTTGCCGGCGATGGTTCCGGCGGCGGTGACGACCACAAGCGGGTGGCCGGCGTCGCTGGGTGGCAATTGGTACCACGCGGATGTCAGTAGGCTTTCCTGCTGAGCTGTGCCGACATAGCTCCCGGCCACTGCAACGCGGCTTGGGTCCAGTCCGTAGGGCAGCGGCACGGTTGAGCCGTCGATACCCGGTTTGTCGAGTTTGACCGGCGATTCCCAGTCGTAGTCGATACCGGGCGTCGCAACGAGGACCCGAATCGCCTCGGCCACAATGTGTTCCGGTACACCATTGGGTGTGAACCCGACGGGTTTAGCCCCGCCGAGTGGGCCGAGCGGTCCGTAATCACCGGGTAGCGGGGTCATGAATCCGGCGTTGGTGTCGGCCTCGACCAGGACATCGTCGGCCAGCCCGCATCCCCCGGACAGGGCCTGCAGGTTCGCCAAGGCATTGGAGTAGGTCGGGTACTGACGCACCACGCCCGCAGCCATGGATGCGATGAACACGACAACCATGAAGCCCGCAGCCACCGGGATGGGTGCAGCGGTCAGTGCGCGGGTGACGCGGCCTTCGCCCCGACTCCGGGCAGTGAAATGCAGCCGGAAGGTGTAGAGCGCGGAGATCACGAACAGCGTGAAGAACACTGCGCTGACGCTGATTCCCGCGAACCGCGGCATGTCGTTGTTGAACGGCACTCCGTAACTGGAGACGTACCACCAACCATTGGTGGTGGCGAAGCATAGGGCGAGCACGAAAAGCACCGCCGTCACGACGGTCATCCGGTTGCGCGACCATCGCAGCACCTTCTGTGACACCAGCACGGTCGCAAGGGCAGCCATCGCCGCGCCGACAGCGGCGAACAAGCCGAAGTGGTGGACCCACTTGGTCGGGGTGAACATCAAGGTGAACATCGTCGCAAAAATGACACCCATCAGGCGCCAGGCCGGCCCCCGTGCAACGCCGGGAATCCGCTTGCGGCGCAACATGATGAACATCGACATGAATAGCGACAATGCGGTGATGAGAAAACCGAACCGACGCGACAATGACCCGTCGACCGTCGGCAGAATCAGGTAGTAGTAGCGCAGATTCTCGGTGTACCACGCCTGGCTCGGGCCGATATCGGTGCGAATCCGCGTCGCCTCCAGCACCGTCGCAAGCGTCTGGTCGGCGAACACAACAGTCAGCACTATCGTTCCGACGGCTAGCAGGGGGGCCACCAGGGGCCAGGTGCCCACCACCGCGCGGCGCCGCGCCAGGATTCGAAGAATGGGCCGACCGCCGGCGATCAGCGCGGCCACGGCGATCAGGCCGGTCGGCTGGATACCCAGGGTGAACGCAGCGGTGAGGATGGCCAGTGCCGCAGGAGTGAGCCGACCGGAACTGATCGCCCGTTCGATAAGCACGTAGGTGATCAGTGCGCCGGTGGCGATCTGGCCTTCCGGTCGCAGACCGTTGTTGAACGGCATCCAGGCGGCCAGCAACACCAAACCCGCCGCCCACAGCGCGGCTCTGCTGCTCATCACGGCCGGACCCAGCCGGGGCAGTACCTCGCGTGACAGCAGCAGCCAGCACACCAGCGCACATACCAGGTCCGGTAATCGGATCCAGATACTCGCATCGCTGACATGGGTCATCAGGGCCAGCACGTTGTAGTACCAGCCGAACGGGTCCTCAGGGCTGCCGAACCAGCGGAAGTAGTTCGACATGTAACCGGCATGGTCGGCGACGCGGGCCATGCCGAGGATGTAGCCGTCGTCAGATGAGTTGGCGCCCATCACATGCCAGACCAGGAAGCTGGTCACCACGGTCACATCAACGACGGTGAATGTCCGCCAGCGCTGCGGAATCAACCTGTGCATGCGTCGACCGTCGAGGCGATCGAGTCGCCACAGCGCCGCCAGTGCGACCACGGTGGATGCCGCGGCCAGCAGCATCGCGGCCAGCTTCAGCGCTGTGGGCCTAGTGGAAAATCGGGTATCGATCGTGGCCGACACGTTCAACCCGGGTGGTGCGGGTCCGGTCAGGTCGGTGAACACCCCCACGATCGCCGGACGCAGATTGGGGTCGGAGAAACCGCTGCGAAGATCCCGGTAGCCGCGCTGGGCGGAGTCCTCGCCCTGGTCCTGCGCGGCGATGCTGGGCGGCAGGCCGACGAAGGTGGCGAAGGTTCCGGCGTCCGTCGAGTTGATCTCAATGCGCTGACAGCCGCTCACCTGGGTTCGCGGCACGCTGGCGATCACCACGTTGCGGTCGGTGATGTCCACTCGCTGGGTGGTGGCCGTGACGAAGAGCGAATTCAGCGCCGCGTCCTTGCCTTTCGGTGGCGCCAGACCTAGAACCAGGCCACCCTTGGGTGGCATCGACCGGATCACCTCGCACGGCACCGTGACTGTGAGCGATACCGGCGCCTGGGAGATCAGTGGTGCTGTGGCATTGCTCAGGTATCCGTTTTGCGGCCAATTCAGGGTCGCGGTGGTCTGCACCACCGTCAGCAATGGGGTCAGCACCGACAGCACGAATCCGAGTAGTCCGGCGATCGTGGCAACCCAGCGAATGATCTTCACGTCGTCGGCTGTATCACGGGCGCCGATTTCGAGAGTCTGCGTCATGGCAGCGCCCTGATCGGTCCGTTGCGGCTCCAGCCGGATACTCGTGTGGAATCCTCGTCGATCACCGCATTAGGTGACTGCGCCGCGGGCACTACCCGGATATAGCGTTCCAGCGCACCCCAGTCGCGATACCAGTCGTTGCGCAGGTAGGTCGGTACCGTCTCAGTAGTCAGCAACGCCTGGATGAACAGGAACGGACCGCCCGCCCGCGCCGACTGCCACATATTCGACGACACCACCACTTGCTTGAGGTTGGGCAGGATCCGGTACTGCGGCAGCTCCGCCACCCCCAGATATTCCGAAAACGGCCGCTGGCAGGGAAAATTCGCCGCAGTGGCGATGTCCATCAGCAATGGCGTCTGGGTTCCCAGGAATTCCTGCGCGGTCTGCAACGGCGGCACTCGCGGCGACGTGAACCCGAACCACTGATCGGTGCTGAGGTTCGGATCGTCGGCCACGATTCGGGCCATGTTCGCCTCCGGCGGCGCCCAGGTGATAGGGAAACGCAGGTTGCGCCAGGCCTTCTGCTCGATGGTGTCGATCGGTTGAACCTTATCGAGTGCGGTGAAGCTGCCGTCCGGGTTCCGAACCCCCCATTGCAGTTTCAGGGACTGCCCGTAGTGGAACTCGCCTTCGTCGTCGTCGTACCAGATCGCGCCTGCGGCGGCGACGGTCACCAATGGCCGATTCGGCGAGCGGGGCGGCAGGTCGTACCACGCCGAGGTGACCTTGGCAGCGAGCGTGTCCTCCTTGAAGCTGCCCATCACCGGTGTGGTTGTGGGGTCAAGGCCGAACGGCAGGAACACATTCGAACCATTCACACCCACGGGTCCGTAACCGCCCCCGGTGCCGCCCGAGAAGGCGATCCCGAAGTTGGGTTTGTTCGGTGATCCATCGGAGTTGACGGTGCCGGGGTTGGCGATGAATGGAGCGATCGGGTCGAGATTGTCACTGATTCCATTGGGTGTGAAGCCGATTGGGTTCTCCCCACCCAATGGGCCGTACTGTCCCCACTTTTGACCCGGGGCGGGTTGGAGCATGCCGGCGTTGGTGTCGGCTTCGACGAGGACGTCATCGGCCATGGCACAGCTTGTCTTGGACAACCCGGAAGTCAGCGCCGCCAGGTTCGCCTTTCCGGTGGTGTAGGCCGGGTAGCGCTGCGCGAAACCTTTTGCCATGGATCCGACCGCCAGCAGCACCATGATCAGCGCGAGCACCAGCAGTGGGGTGGAGGCCAGCATGCGGTTGCGGCGGGTGTCTGTGACCTCGGTGTGCCCGGCGTAGTCCAACCGAAAGTGCAACCACCCGGCGATCAGGCCACTGATGATGGCCAGGGCCAGGAACATCGATGTCACCGGTTGATGCATCAGCACCGGTGCCCGGTCGTACCAGGGCACCCCGTAGTTGCCGACGTAGAACCAGCCGTTGATACCAGAGGTCGCCCAGGCCACCACGAACAGAAGCGCGGTGATGTACAACGCGAGATTGCGTCTGCTGTGCAGGCCCACTCTGGCGAAGGTGAACGCGGTCACCGCACCTAGGGCCGCCGTCAACCCGGCGAATGCACCGAACTGCACGGCCCACTTGGTGGGTGTGAAGGTGAGCAGCAGCAGGCCCAGTGCGGTGCTGCCGATCAGCCGCCACACGGGCCCGCGGGCCAACCCGGCGACACGGCTACGGCGCAGTAGCACCGTCAGCATTGCGAATAGACATAGCAGCATGATCAACACCGCGAAGCGCCTCGTCAGTGAGCTCTCCACATGCTCTTCGACAGTGAGAAAGTAGTACCGCAGGAAATCTTGGTACCACGAGATCGTCGGGCCGACAACGTATTTGATCCGGGCTGACTCAGCGACCGTGGCCAGGGTCTGGTCGCGGAATACGATGACGAAGATCAACGACATTGCCGCCGCCAGTGCTGCCAGCGGAGCCAGTACCCCGTCGCGTACGCGGCGTGCGCCGATGATCCGGCCGATCACCCGTGCACCGACCAGCAGCGGTGCCACCGCGACCAGTCCCTGCGGCGCCAAGGTCACGCAGAAGACTGCGACCACGATCGCGAATGCCGTAGGAGTTAGTTGCCGGGTTGCGATGGTGCGCTCCACGAGCATCCACACCATCAGAACGCCGAAGGCGATCAGCGGCTCGGGACGCAGACCGTTATTGAACGGCAGCCAGGCGGCCAGGAAGACCAGTCCGCCGGTAGCGACGGCGACCCGGCTCTGCGATAGGCCACCGACCGCTGAGCCCAGACGGGGCAACACCCGGTGGCTGAGGATCAGCCAGCTCCCGATGGCCGCCGCGGTGGCCGGCAACCGCATCCAGACCCCCGCGGTACTCACCGACGCCAGCTGCGCGAGTACCGACTGGTACCAATCGAACGGTGCTTCTGTCGTACCGAAATAGCGGTAGTAGTTCGTTGCGTACCCGGCGTCTCCGGAGATGCGCGCGATGGTGAGGTTGTAGCCGTCGTCGGAGGAGATAGCACCGATGACATGCCAGAGCAGCAGTGTGCCGATGACGCCGATATCGACCGGCCAGTGCTGCAACAGACGGCGGCGAGCATTCGCCACCCACCCCCCTTGGTCACGGCGATCAAGGATCACAAGCGCTGCTATCGAGGCGATCACGCACGCGATGCCGGCGATCATGACCACCAACTTGAGGGCCGTCGGTCTGGTGATGAAGCGCGTGTCGATGTCGATCCGAGCCGAGAGTCCCTGTTGATAAGGAACTTTCAGCTCGGTGAAGATCCCGGTCACCTGGGGCTTTTTATCCGGGGCCAGCGTGCCTGATGCACCGGGGATGCCGATGAAGTCCGCACCCACCGCTCCGGGATTGGCCCACGCCCGCAGCGTGCTGCAAGCCCCGGAGTTGACCTTTGCCCGCGGTGCGATTGCCGCGACCTTGTCGCGGAACGCCACGAAAACAGAGTCGGTGTTGGCCCGCACAAACAGCCCGTTGCGGGATGCGTCGATACCGGCCGGCGGGTTAGTGGCGAATACCAGTCCGCCGGCCGGTGGCAGGGTGGCGATCGCGGAGCAGGGGATCGATACGTCGAGTGCCTCTGGCGCACCGGAGACCAGTGGTGCGGTGATGTTGCCGACCAGGCCACCCGGTCCCACCCCCTGTGGCCACAGGATGGTGGCAGTGGTTTGCCGGACGGGCAACAGAGGGGTCAGGGCGCACAGCAGAAAACCCAGAACACCCGCCAGGATTGCGGCCAGTCGGACGGATCTCAATCTGTCGCTGGACACGAGGGTCGATGGTAGGCGACGAGACCGCGGGCACACTGAATAGCAGGCCTGATGTCGCCGGAATCTATGCCGGGCAGGATTGGGCCGGAATCTAGGTGGGCCTCAGCAGTGCGGGACTCCACAGCCCACTGCGGGTCGCTGTGTCGAGTTGCAGACGGGCCGCGATGGCATCGGGATAGAACTGGGCCAGGCGTTGCAGTGCGCCCCAGTCCCGGAACCAGTCGTGCCTGAGATAGGTGGGCACCGTGGTCGCGCGGAACAGCAATTCGCTGATGCCTAACGGGCCGCCGCCGATGTTGTCCATCACCGGGGAGTTGGCGTCCGCACCGAACCGGTCGGGCAGGATCCGCCACTTGGGCACCTCAGTGACGCCGTTGGCGTGCCCGAATGGCCGTTGACAGGGGAAGGCCAGGCCCACCAGCCAGTCCAGCAGCACCGGATCGTCGGATCCCACCACCTCTTGCAGGGTGCGCAGGGTGGGGATGCGCGGTGGGGTGACGGCGATCCAGTGCTGCGGCGCAAGGTCGTCATCCTTGGCGATCACTCGGACCACGGTGGCCGTGGCCGGGATCGCGGCCAGCGGCACCCTCAGGTTGCGCCAGGCCGGCGTCGGGCCGATATCAGCGAAGCCCAGGGTGCCGCCCGCCCTACTGGCGGCTGCCTGTTCGTCGGTGGCCCACTGCACCTGGACGTCGCCCTGGTCGAAGCGACCCGCAGCCGACACCACGAGCAGGGGTGCGGGTTCTTTGCCGGTGGTCTCCCGCGGCGGCAGCCGGTACCAGGCCGAGCGCAGCAGCGCCGGTCGCTGGACGCCGGCTCGCCAACTGCCCAAAACCGGGGTGCGGGCCGGATCGAGGCCATAGGGCAGGCGGGCTTGTGACCCGTTCACACCGGTCACGGCGGTGTCGCCGTTCTCGGTTCCCAGTTCGCCGGCCGTGATGCTCTTGTCGGCGGCATCGATGAAGTTGCCACCGCCGGGCGGCTCTTTGACCGGGTCTGCCGCGATATCGGCGGGAATACCGTTGGGGGAGAAGCCTTCTGAGGTGACCAAGCCCAGTGCCTTGCTGACCGCCGTACCGACCGGTGTCAGCATGCCGGTGTTGGGATCCTGTTCGACCATCACGTCGTCGGCGAGCCCGCAGCCCTTACCGGTGAGCGCCTCCAGATTGGAGCGGCCCACCGACCATGCCGGGTATTGGATGACCATCCCCAGCGTCAACGATGCCACCTCGAAAATCACCAACGCCCATGAGGCGACAGCCAACGGCGAGCCCGCGATGCGGAACCATCGATGTCGGGTGGCGTTGCCGTCGCCGGGATTGGCGAAGTGGAGCCATACGGCCACAAGTAGGGCGACCACCGTCAGGCCCAGTAGCGCGGTG
Organism: Mycolicibacterium sp.; assembly: GCF_016462945.1. Lineage (GTDB taxonomy): Bacteria > Actinomycetota > Actinomycetes > Mycobacteriales > Mycobacteriaceae > Mycobacterium. Next base: position 13,053 of record NZ_JAEMSG010000006.1, read on the forward strand.
GTGAAGCCGAAGTGCCACGCGGGGAACTGGTCGGACCACGGGACGCCGAAGCTGGAGACGTACCACCAGCCGTTGACGCTGGCGAACGACAGTGCCGTGATGAACAGCACCACCGCGGCGAACACCGCGCGGTTGCGACGCGACCTCAACACGTGCGGTGTGACCGCGATCGCGGCCAGTGCACCCAGCGAGCCGGCCAGGCCGGCGAAGACGCCGAAGTGGTGGGTCCACTTGGTCGGAGTGAACATCATGGCCAGGAACGAGATGACGGTGATACCGATGATCCGTCTGCTGGGCCCGGTCGCCGTGCCGGGAATGTGGCCGCGGCGCAACACCATTGCCACCGACACGGCGAGCGCGATCACCAGAGCCAGTACGGCGAATCGGCGGGCGATCGACCCGTCCGGCGTGGCCATGAACAGACGCTCGTAACGCAGGTGCTCATCGAACCAACTCAGGCTGGGCCCCACCGCGCGCTTGAGTGCGTTGGCCTGGACCTCCCCGGCGAAGGTCTGGTCGCGGAAGATCAGGACGATCGTTACGGTGGCGGCGGCCAGGATCGGGGCCAGCAGGGGCAATCGGCCGAACTGCCGGGCGCGCCGGTGCAGGATTGTTCGCAAGGGCCCGATGGCCACCAGCAGCGCGCCGATGGACGCGATCCCGGTGGGCCCGGAGAACAGGGTCAGGGCCCCGATGATGCAGGCCAACGCCACCGGTAGTAGTCGACTGGTGGCCACCCCGCGTTCCACCGAGCACCAGGTGGCCAGGATTCCGAGGGCGATAATCGGTTCGGGGCGCAGGCCGTTGTTCAGCGGCAGCCAGAAAGCGAGAAACATGCCTGCCGCGGTCCACGCGGCCGCCCGACTGGTCTTGACGGCATGTCCGAGCCGGGGGATGACCTCCCGGCTGATCAGCCACCAGCAGGCAAGCGCCATCAGCAGAGTGGGCAGGCGCATCCAGATGCTTGTCGTCGATACATGAGCCCACAGCGCCAGCAGGTCGTAGTACCAACCGAACGGCGCCTCGGGTGTGCCGAACCAGCGGTAGTAGTTCGCCATATAGCCGGCGTTCTCCGATACCCGCGCCATGGTGAGGATGTAGCCGTCGTCGGAGGTGTTGGCGCCGACGAAGTGCCACCAGACCAGCACGGCGATCACCAGGGCGTCCAGCCCGCCTAACGACCACCACCGTCGTGGCAGGAACCGACGGTGCCGGGCTCCGTCGGCGGTGTCCAACACATGCAGGGCGATCAGCGCTGCGATGGTGAGTGCCACACCGAGCACCATCGCCGCCGTCTTCACTGTGGTCGGCGCACTGCTGTACCGGGTGTCGATGGTGGCCGAGAAGTTCAGGCTGGGTGGTGCCGGTCCGGAGAGATCAGTGAAGACGCCGACGATCTGTGGTCGGAAGTCGTAGCCACCGCGCTCCCCGCGCAGTGGCGCGCCGGGGTCGTCGCTATCGAGACCCTTTGTCAGGCCGACGAATTCGGCAGCGACCCTATCGGAGTGGGCGGTGAACGTCAGCTTCTGGCAGGCTGGGCTCAGCACCTGACTTAGCGGGGCGACAACGACCGGGGTGTTACGCACAACGACGACGAGCGAGCCGTTAGCCCGTTGGATGAGCAGGCCCCGATCGACTGCTTTGGGTGCCTGTTTGGGCACCGTCGACAATAGGACGGTGTTGTTGGCATTGGCAGGACCGGCCAAGCCGGCTGCCGCGCTGCAGGGCACGGAGATGGTCATATCGGTTGCCACATAACCGATCAGCGGTGCGGTGACGCTTTTCAGGTCACCGTTCTGCGGCCAATTCAGTTGCGCAGTGGTCTGCTGCACCGGAAGAAACGGCGTCACGATCGCCAGCCCGGCACCGAGCAGTCCCGCGATGACGGCCACCAGACGAGTGGTTCGGTACGTCGTCCGGCCCTGCGCGGCGGGGTTGTTCGTCACAGGACCGGCCACCATCACGGGCGGTTCCGGATGGCCAGCACGAACGGGCCGATGGTCGTCACGCGGAAATGCGGCTCAGCGAACAGTTTCGCGTCCAACTCGACGGTGTATCGCCGAACGTTCGGCTGATTCGGATAGACGTCCTCGGCCAGTCGCAAGGTGTAGGTGTCCGCCGAACCGGAAGCGCCGCCGCGTCGCATGAGGAACACCGCGGGCGGTTCCCATGGCATCGTGTCGAGGGCGCGGACGAACTCGTCGGCGCTGTGCAGCTTTCCCCACGACTCGATGGCGGCCGCTCGTTTGTCGAACTGCGCGAGCGGGTTCGCGTAGTGCGATGTCAGACCTTGGAACCCGTAGTACGGGTAGTACGACAGGAAGCTGTAGTCGGCGGTCATCACTACCGTCTCGGCGCGGGGCTTTCCGGTCGCTTCGCGAATGTCAGTGTCGATCTGCGGGTAGTACTTCTCGGCACCGGGCGGTCTGCGGTCACCGCGCTGGCCGTCGCCATCGGTATCGGTGTAGGCGACGCTGAGGTCCGGTCGCAGCACGTGTGGGATGTCCTGGCTGAAGCCGATGGCCCCGATCAGACCGATCGCGACGGCCACCGGGATTACCCGGCGATTCCAGCGTGCTGCGGCCGAGTGCGCGATGTCGTTGAAGCCGAAAACCCCGGCTGCGGTCAGCAGCACCGTCAGGGTGGGCTGTAGCCGGAAGGACAGCAGGGTGGTGCCGGCCAGCGTGGTCAGCATGGACAACAGCGACCATCCGTAGAGCGCCAGAACCCCGATGCCCAGCGCGCCGGCTCGGACGGATCCGATTCCCGGGGCGATTCGCTCTCCCCCGCAAGCGGGAGGTGCCCCCAGCCCGGCGGAACTCCATCCCCGCCAGGCCAGCCAGACGGTGCCCAGCATGCACAGCGCGCCGAGCAGTGAGAACTGCAGCATCGGGAACGTCAGCACGGCACCGTCGCCGGGCAGATAGTGCTGTGCGGTCCCGGTGTCACCGAGTGGACTGCGGGCCGCACGAACAAGGAACGGCAGCCAGGTGATCGACGCGATCGCCACCGCGATCACTGCGATCACCGCCAGCCGGATCAGCGGGCCGATCCCGCGCCGGGCGATCGCGGCGAGCAGTGCCATCACCGTGACGGTGAAGGCGGTGTAGCCCAGCAGCAGGGTGTAGAAGGTGGCGGTGAAGCCGAGGAACACCCCGACGCCGATGACGGCCGCCCAGCCGCCGTGTCGCCGGCCTCCCCGAAGGCCCGACCATGCCAGCACCAGCACCGGCGGGATGAGGACGGTGATGATGGCGCTGTAGGGCTCCGTCGAGTTGTAGGCCAGCGTGACCGCGGCCGTCGCGGTAGTCACCGCCAATGCGTACTCGAACCTGATCAGTGTGGACCACAGCACAAACGCCACCGCCACGGCGATCGCAATCGACGTGATGGCCCACGGCTTGTACATCTCCCAGGCCGGAGTCGAGGTGAGTGCCGCGGCCCGCCCGCCGATCCAAAACCAGCCTGGCGGGTAGAACGGTGGAAGTCCGGTGTAGGTCATATCGTGCAGCGCTGGGTTATCAGCCAGCCGGGTGAGGTATTCGGTGCGGAACTGCTGATCGACGGAGATGCCGAACAGGTACAGCTTCGTCGCGCCCAGTGGCATGCCCAGGGTCACCGCCACGAACGCCGAAAGCAGCACCGGCGCGCCGATCCGGGCAATCCACTGCCACGTTCGTCCCCGCCGCCACACGAACCCGACACCGACCAGACCGATGAGGCAGCCGACCTGACCGACGGTCGTCAACGCGTGCAACTGGTTCGACGATGGAAACGCCGGCCACTCCACCCGTGCGATGGCCGCCAGGGCCACCGCCGCGACGACCACAGCCGCGATGGCGGCTGCAGCCATCTGGGCGGCGGTGGTCAGGGCATGGCGCATGCCAATCAGATTGGCAGCTTGCGGAAGATCGGTCGCGGGATATGCCGCAACACCATCATCACGTAACGGAAGGCACCGGGCGCCCAGACCAGATCCTTGCCTTTGGCGGATGCGGTGACGGCCAGTTCGGCGACGTACTCCTTATCGACGGTCAGGGGTGCTTCCTTGACGTGTGCGCTCATCCGGGTCCGAACCTGTCCCGGCCGGATCACCAGGACCCCGACACCGTATTCCCGCAAAGCCTCGCCGAGACCGAGGTAGAAACCGTCGAGTCCGGCCTTGGTTGAGCCGTAGACGAAATTCGACCGCCGAACTCTTTCACCCGCCGCGGAACTCATCGCGATGATGCGTCCATAACCCTGGCCGCGCATCCTCTCCCCGAGAAGCACACCCACCGAAACCGCTGCGGTGTAGTTGATCTCAGCGATCTGAACCGCCTTGCGTTGGTTCTGCCAGAGGTCTTCGGCATCGCCGAGCAGACCGAACGCCACGATCGCGACATCGATGTCAGCGCTGGAAAAGCATTCATCGATCACCGCCGGATGGCTCGCGGTGTCGAGTGCGTCGAAGTCGACCACCGTCACCGACTTAGCTCCGGCCCGGGTCAGCTGCGCGGCGGCATCCTCGCGGCCGGGATCGTCGGGCAGTGCCGCCAGGATGATCCGTGCCGGTGCGTCGCGCAGATAGCGCTCACAGATCGCCAGCCCGATCTCCGAGGTTCCACCGAGAAGAAGAATTGCCTGGGGGTTACCTACTGCGTCGAGCACCATCTACAACAGCTCCAAGCGTCGGGCCATATCCGAGGCGAACACCGCGTCGGGATCTACTCTGCGCCGCAACGCAATCCACTCGTCGATGCGCGGATACATGGCATGGAAGGTTTCGGCGGTGGCGCGCGAGTCCTTGGCGGTGTAGAGCCGGCCGCCGAACTTCAGCACCCGACGGTCGAGGTCGGTGACGAACTCGCTCAAACCCGCCTTGATCGGGAAGTCTACGCAGACGTTCCACCCCGGAATGGGGAAACTCAGTGGCGCCGAGTTACCGGGACCGAACAACTTGAACACATTGAGGAACGAGTAATGCCCCGAGCGTTGGATGTCGATGATGATCGCTTTGAACTCATCGACCGCCTCGACGGGAACAACGAATTGATACTGAAGGAATCCGGCCGGACCGTAGCCACGGTTCCACTCCCCGAACATGTCCAGGGGGTGGTAGAACTGCGTCAGGTTCTGCACCTTGCCACGGTAGGTGCCCGACTTGCGGTACCAGAGTTCCCCGATCGGGCCGAAGGTGTACTTATTGGCCAGTCCGTTAGGGAAGACGTCCGGGAATGTAAGCAGTTGCGGCGCATCGAATTTGAGCGGATTCCGCGCCAGCTTGTCGGGAAGCTGATCCAGCCGGGCCAGCGATCCCCTGGATACCGCCGCGCGGCCGAGTTTCGGCGGTCCGCTGATCGCGTCGAACCAGGCACTGGAATAGGTGTAGTTGTCTTCGCTGCCATCGCTGTGGAAGGCGATCGTCTCGTCCAGGCTGACGGTCACGTCGCCGTCGGCGATGAAGTACGCCGTTTCGGTCGGGGTCATCTCGATGGTGGCGCGCATGATGATTCCGGTCAGCCCGTTGCCGCCGACCGTAGCCCAGAACAGCTCTGCGGTCGGCCCTTCCGGAGTGATCGTGCGCACCTGACCGTCGGCCGTCAGCAGGTCCATCGAGCGGACGTAGTCGCCGAAGCTGCCGGCACTGTGGTGGTTCTTGCCGTGGATATCGCAACTGATCGCGCCGCCGATCGTCACCTGCCGGGTACCGGGCAGCACCGGAATCCACAAGCCCTTCGGCAGAGCGGCTCTCATCAACTGGTTGAGGCTGACGCCTCCGTCGACGTCGACGATGCGGGTGGCGGCATCGATCGAGTGGATCCGGTCCAGTGCGGTCATATCGATGACCAGTCCGCCGCCGTTTTGGGCGTTGTCACCGTAGGAACGGCCCAGCCCGCGGGCAATCACCCCGCGGTGGCGGCCCTGCGCGGCCTCGGTGGCCGCCCGGGCGACAGCTTTGATGATCTCCTCGGGATCGGGGGTGAGGAGAACCTCGGCGACACTGGGTGAGGTGCGCCCCCAGCCGGTCAGCCGCTGCGGAGTGGTCGTTGTGGACATCGTGACGAGGGTACCGCGCGCAGGAGTCTGCTCAGTGGAGCCGGAAGATCCACGCCCTCTGCACGATGAAGTTGATCATGGTGGCAGTGCCCTGGGCGATGACGAACGCGACCGGCATCCGCCAGGGTTGATCGGCGAATACTTTGAGAAACACGTGGTTGATCCCGACCTGGACCGAGAACGTCACCGCGTAGAGCGCCATCACGGCAAGGAATCGCGTCCGACTCGGTGACGCCTGAAAGGTCCACCGCCGGTTGATCAGGTAGGCGGTGAGGGTACCGGCGACGAAGCTGATCGCCTTGGCCGGATCCAGCGCCAAGCCCAGTGCGTGCAGTGCCGTGTAGATCCCGTAGTCGACGATCGCGGAGAAACCACCCGTGGCGACGAACCGCAGCACCTGGGTCTTCAGGCTCAGTGGTGTCAGCGCGGACATGTCGGCCATCGCGAGGAGTTTACCCACGCTCGACTCGCCGGCAGGGTGCGGAAGGGCTTGATTGTGGAAGGGCTTGAGTGCGGAAGGGTCGTTCGGGGATCATCAGACCCAGTACGGCACCCTCGCCCGGTACTGGCGCAATGCCAACGCGGCGGCACACCAGCCCAGAAGCGTCAGAACCAGCACCACCACCCAGTGCCGGGGCTCTTGATGGGCGCCTAATAGCGGTGCGCGCAGGATGTCGAGGTAGTGCAGCAACGGGTTGAGTTCGATGATCTTCGACCAGCGTCCGGCGCCCTGCTGTTCCAATGTGTTGGCGTTCCAGATGATCGGTGTCATGAAAAACAGCAGCTGTACCAGCGAGGCCAGCAGCGGCCCGATATCGCGGTAGCGGGTGGACAGGATCCCGAAGCAGAACGACACCCAGACGCAGTTGAGCATGATGAGCAGCAGTGCCGGGATCATTGTCAGGTCGGCCCACGACCACGGTTTCGGATAGATGATCGCGATCACCACGAAGATCACGATGTTATGGGCGAACAGGATCATCTGCCGCCACACCAGTCGGTACACGTGCACACTCAACGGGGTTGGCAACTGCTTGATCAGACCCTCGTTGGCGATGAACACATCAGCGCCCTCCAGGATCGAGGCGTTGATCATGTTCCAGATGATCAGTCCCAGCGTCACATAGGGCAGGTGTTCGGAGAGTTCGAGGTTGAACAGCTTCGAGTACAGCGCTCCCATGGCGATCGCGGTGGTGCCGGTGGCGATGGTGATCCAGAACGGGCCCAGTACCGAGCGCCGATACTTCTGCTTGATGTCCTGCCAGCCGAGATGCAGCCACAGTTCGCGTTTGTGAAATCCGTCGGTCAGATCGCGCCAGGCTCGTCTGAATGTCTTGGATTGGCCGGCTGCGTCGATGAAGGTCATCGCGGGCTTTCCGGAAGGAGCTCCGGCGGACCGAAACGTTCACGGCGTCCCATGCGGCGTAACCTGATCCACTCTCGCAGGCCGGCTGGATCGCGCCGGGTCACCAGGAAGTACCAACCGAAGCGTAACCACTCCTGGGGCAACAGCGTGCGCAGGCCGGGCTGGGCCAGTACATATCCACGATTGCGGTAGGTGAAGAAACGTTTCGCCGGGTCATCCGGGTACTGGGCGTGCATGCGCCCCCCGAGGATGGGCTTAAATTCATCGCTGCCGTACGGGTGCAGGTAGACGGTATCGAGGCAGGTTCCGAACGGTAGACCGCTGCGCACCAGCCTGCGGTGCAGTTCGACCTCATCACCGCGGACAAACAGCCTTATGTCCGGAACACCAACGGCAGCGATGGTTTCCGAACGGAATAGCGCACCATTAAACAGTGACGCGATACCGGGCAGCAGATCCTGACCGGATCCCTCGGTCCGCAATTCATCTACCCGCCGTCGCCACGCGAGACCGCGTCGAAGCGGAAATGCCAACCGGTCGGGATCATCGAGTGCGCACACCATCGGCGACACCTCAGCAAGTCCGTGTTTCTGTGCGCAGGCCAGAAGGGTGGCGAGTACTTCGGTATCACGGGGGCGGCCGTCGTCATCAGCCAGCCACACCCAGTCTGCGCCCAGCGCTAATGCGTGCAGCATCCCAAGCGCGAATCCGCCTGCGCCGCCGAGGTTTCGACGTGAGCCGAGGTAGGTCGTCGGGACTGGTTGACTGGACACCAGATCACTTACCCTCGGATCGTGATCGTTATCGACCACGATCAGATGGTCGATCATCCGGGTTTGGGTGGTCAGCACATCCAAAGACTTGGCGAGCTCAACGGGTCGACGAAGGGTGACGACGACCGCGCACACCATCTCGGTCATGTCGGCAACCAGTCGCTCTTGTGCTCATCCAGAACCTCGCGCACGTGACGCGCGGCATCCTCGCCCTCGTAGCCCCGCACCACCTCTTCGATGCTGCCGCTCATTTTCACGGTGCCGTGGTCGATCCACATCGCCGTCTTGCACAGGCGCGCCAGGAATTCATTGGAGTGACTGGCGAAGACCAGGATTCCGGAACGCTCGACCAGCGCCTGAAGCCGCGATTGCGCTTTCTTGAGGAATTCGGCGTCGACCGCGCCGATACCTTCGTCCAGCAGCAGGATCTCCGGGTCGATGCTGGTGACCACACCCATCGCGAGACGCACCCGCATGCCCGTGGAGTAGGTGCGCAGTGGCATGGACAGGTATTCACCGAGTTCGGTGAAGTCGGCGATCTCGTCGACCTTGGCCGCCATCTGCTTGCGGGTCTGTCCCAGGAACAAACCCCGGATGATGATGTTCTCGTAGCCGGTGATCTCCGGGTCCATTCCGACGCCGAGGTCGAAGACCGGCGCCACCCGGCCGCGGACGACTGTCCGGCCGCGGGTGGGCTCATAGATTCCCGACAGCAAGCGCAGCAATGTCGACTTGCCGGCACCGTTGTGGCCGACCAGTCCCACCCGATCGCCCATCCGCAATGTCATGGTGATGTCCCGCAGTGCCTCGATCACCACGACGTTGTCGCTGTTGCGCCCGATCGTTCCGCCGGCCTTGCCCAGGAACGCCTTTTTCAGCGACCGGGCCTTGGCGTCGAAGATGGGGAATTCAACCCAGGCGTCGTGGGTCTCGATATAGGGCTCGGTTGCCACTGTGACCGTCTGCTCCTACAGGTATTGCCCGGTGCCGTGACCCGGTCCGCTGGGCTGGGACATACCAGGCGGCAGTGCTCCCTGGCGCATGTGCTCCAACTGCGCCCGGGCCGCCATCTCCTGGGCGAACAACGCGGTCTGAATCCCGTGGAAGAGGCCCTCGAGCCAGCCGACGAGTTGAGCTTGCGCGATGCGCAGTTCGGCATCGGTAGGCACGGTGTCCTCGGAGAACGGCAGTGCCAGTCGTTGGAGTTCGTCACGTAACTCCGGTGCCAGGCCGTCCTCGAGTTCACGGATGCTGATCGAATGGATCTCCCGCAGACGGCTACGGCTGGCCTCATCCAGCGGTGCGACGCGAACCTCTTCGAGTAGTTGCTTGATCATCGTGCCGATCCGCATCACCTTGGCCGGTTGCTGCACGAGATCGGTCACTGAGTTCTGCTCATCGCCGCCCATCGCCATTGCGACCTCGGGGCCGGTGATGACCTCAATGTTGTCGTCGTCGGTGTTCGCCGTCATCCGCTGAGCATTCCCTCGTATCCCGGTCGTAATCGGGCCCATCATCGGGGGCCCGGTGGCGGTGATCCGCGCCATTCGTAGATGCGGGCACCGCCGTTGTCGTAAATCTTGGCCCACGACTTTGACTTGTCTAGTGACACTAGACCGTCGGGCATCACAAACCCCCGGACCACGGGGCTACTGGTGATCACGTATTTGATGTTCAGCGCCCGCACCGCCTCGGCGACCCGGGGATCGTGGTCGGCGTCATCGGCATACGCCCAGAATATGAAGCGGTTGTAGCCGGGTCCCTGCTGGACGGGGTAGTCGTAATGGGTCCACAGTGGGTGCAGGTCGGCAACCGCGTACATCCAGGCGGTGCCGTCGACGTTGGCGTCGCCGATCAGGGTGTCGCGGGCGCCGGGCAGCGTGGCCAGGTAGGCGAACGCCTGCAGATCCTTGTCGTTGACGACCACGCGGTCGTACTTCTCGCCCATCAGGTGGCGATGCCGCGGGAAATAGTGCCAGGCCAGTCCGAAGCACACGATCACGAGCAATCCCACGGTGGCACCGATCCAGAATCTACGGCCGGGCTCACGGTCGGGGGCCCGTTGCCGGGTGAGCTTTCGAGCCCAGGCCACCCCCAGCACCGCAGCGGAGAACAGTGCAAGCCCGGCCATCGGCGCCAGCAACAGGGTGACGACCCCCGAAAGCCGACGCGGATCGCTGTAGAACAGGTCGCTGTATTTGCCGGTGAGCGCGCCGATCGGGCCGCCGAAGGGCGCCGAGGAATGCACGATCGACACGATCAATAGCAGCCATACGGCTGCGGGCCACCAGATCTTCTTGACCAGCAGCAGCAGGAAACCGGCGCCCGCCAGTGCGATGAGGATGTTCTGGATCGGGAAATCGTTGAGGTGACGAGTGTGCTGAACGACGGCGTCGAACAGGGCACGCTTCTTGCCCTGATGGGTGATGAATGTGTGCCCGCTGATGATTTCGGCCTGCTGCAGCGCGCCGAGAAACTGCGGTAGCAGCACTGCCAGTGTCGGCACTGCGACGGCCAGCAGGGTCATGACGTCGCGGGCCCGGCCCAATACCGGGTTGCGCAGCGCGTCCAGTAGCCACCAGGCCGCCAGGAAGGTGACAACCACCACCCCGCCGGTGATGTGCACGCAGAACAGCCCGATCAACGCCAGCACCGCCAGCGGTATGCGCTCACGGTGAGCGAGCGCTGAGGTGACCAACACGAACGCCGGGACCGCGATACCGAAGGCCGCCATATTGGGCATCGACGCGGTGTCGAACTCCACGTAGGGAACCGCCGTGAACGATGCCGACAGTGCGGCCGCGGTGGCGGCCGCGCCCGCCGTACGCCATCGGGTTGTCCGGCCGATCAGCAACTGCCAGGTGAGCAACCCGGCGCTGAGCGGGAACAACCAGACCGCGGCGGCAAGGCTGCTCAGCGTGTAGGCAGTTGCCGGGGCGGCGCCGGTGAGCTGTGCCAGCACCGCACCCAGCGCGTGGAAGGTCGACGGATAGTAGAGCGCGGCCTGGGTCTCGACATTGCGCAATTCGCCCATGTGGGTGGGGGAGGCCTGGCCGGTGTCGAGGATCCAGCGGATCGTGTTGGCGTGCCATACGGCGTCCCAGTTGCTGGGAATCGACTGCCAGTGCGGCATTCCCCGCCAGGCGGCGAACCCGATTGCGATCACACCGAAGAGCACCCCGGCGGCTGCGGCGCACTGCGGTAGATCGGGACGTGATCGTCGGAGCGCGGATACCGGTTCGGGTGCACCGCGACGGCTGGTCGGCAGGACCCGGTAGGCGAGCACCAGTCCGATCACCGAACCGAACGTCACCAGCGCACTGAGGGCGTTCCACGTGATGCCGAGTGCGCCGAATGGGACGATCACCAGACCGACGACACCGTATGTCAGTGCCGGCCCGACAGCGGCGGCCAACGGCCAGCGCAGACCTCCGGCGCGCGCGACCGCGGCACCTGGCAGCGCCAGTAAAAGAACCGCGATTAGCACTCCGGAGCCGAAGTTCACTGACCTATTATGGTGAGGCGGTTCGGATCGCCGACGGCCGGGTGAAGCGAGGTCGTCGGGGCTGCCGCGGCACGCAGACTGCTCGAAGGTTGGTGGCATGGCATACGACGTCGCCCGGGTACGGGGCCTGCACTCCGCCCTCGGCGACGGCTGGATCCGATTCGACGCTCAGGCCGGCATGGTCACTCCGGAGGCGGTTGCCACGGCCGTCTCGACGGCCTTCCGCGGAACCGTGGCGAACATCGCCAGCCCGCACCCGGCTGCGCAGCGCAGCATCGCGTTGCTCAATGCGGCTCGCACGGCGATCGCAGACCTCGTCAACGCCGACCCGGCCGGGGTTGTCCTCGGGGCCGATCGCGCCGTCCTGCTTACCTCATTGGCCGACGCATCGTGGGGGCGCGCGGGTCTGGGTAATGAAGTGGTGGTCAGCCGCCTCGACGACGAGGTCAATATCGCGCCGTGGCTGCGCGCCGCGAACCGGTACGGCGCCAAAGTGAAGTGGTCCGAGGTCGATGTCGAGACCGGCGACCTGCCGATCTCGCAGTGGGAGGACCTGCTCACCGGTGACACCCGCCTGGTGGCGGTCCCGTCAGCGTCGGCGACGTTGGGAACCGTCACCGACATTGGCGCGATCACCACGATGGTGCACAAGTTCGGCGGGTTGGTGGTGGTGGATCACTCGGCCGGATCGCCCTACGGCATGCTCGATATCGGTGAGGTTCAGGCCGATGTGGTGGCGCTCAACGCAGTTGCCTGGGGCGGACCCCCGATCGGTGCGCTGGTGTTTCGTAACCCCGCGCTGATCGATACTTTCGGATCGGTGTCGACCAATCCTTATGCCAGCGGGCCGGCTCGACTGGAAGTCGGTGCGCACCAGTACGGTCTACTGGCCGGCGTGGTCGCCAGCGTGGAGTATCTGGCTGGTCTCGATGATGAGGCGGCGGGCAGCAGGCATGAAAGACTGACGCAGTCAATGCAATCCGCGCGAAACTACCTGCAAGGGTTGTTCGAATATCTGATGACGTCGCTGCGCTCACTGCCGCTGGTGACTTTGATCGGCGACCCGGAGATACGGATCCCGGTGGTCAGCTTCGTGATCACCGGTGTGCCCGCCGAACATGTGGTCCAGCGGTTGGCCGACAACGGAGTGCTCGCCATCGCGAACGCAACGTCACGGGTATTGGACTTGCTCGGCGTCAACGAGATCGGTGGCGCGGTGACCGTCGGACTGGCGCACTACTCCACGATGACCGAGGTGGACCATCTGGTCCGAACCCTGGCGTCGTTGGGCTGACCTCCGAGGCCCCAGCCATCGGAGCGACTACTCCGAAACGGTCAGCAACACCTTGCCGAAAGTCTCGCCGGAGGCCAGCACCCGATGTGCCTCGGCGGCCTGTTCGATCGGGAATCGGGCACCGATGACCGGTCGAACCGTTCCCGCCGCGATCATCGGCCACACCGAGTCCACCACGGCGTCGACGATTGCGCTCTTGCCGTGCGGCCCGTCGATGGGCCGGGCCCGCAATGCGGTGCCGAGGACCCGCAACCGCTTGGAGATGAGGGCGCCGATATTCAACTCCGCCTTGACCCCGCCCTGCATACCGATGATCACCAAGCGGCCGTCGACCGCCAGGGCCTGGAGATTTCGGTCCAGATAGGACGCCCCCATGATGTCAAGGATCACGTCGGCGCCGCTGCCGCCGGTAGCCGCGCGCACCCGCTCGATGAAATCCTCATCACGATGGGAGATGACGATCTCAGCCCCCAGTTCACCGCACAGATCCAACTTGGCCGGCGACCCCGCCGTGACCGCCACCGTGGCTCCCAACTCTCGAGCCACCTGGATCGCGTGGGTGCCGATCCCGCTGGCCCCGCCATGCACGAGGATCAACTCACCGCTCGCCAGGTTGGCGTTCATCGCCAGGTTGGACCACACCGTGCACGCCACCTCGGGCAGTGCGGCGGCGTCGACGAGGCTCAAACCGGCTGGGATCGGCATCACCTGTCCGGCCGGCACAGCCACGTATTGCGCGTAGCCGCCACCGGCCAGCAGAGCGCAAACCTGTTGTCCGACTTGAAGATCGGCAACATTCTGCCCAACCGCCGTGATCATTCCGGACACCTCAAGACCGAGGATTGGACTGGCCCCGGACGGTGGCGGGTAGAACCCGGCGGCTTGTAACAAGTCGGCACGATTGATTCCCGCAGCCCTGACTTCGATCACAACCTCGCCGGCGCCAGCTGCGATGTCCGGTACCTCTTGCCACGACAGTTGGCCAGCGCCGTCGGGTGCGATTGCGTGCACGCGCTCACGCTACTCCCGGGTCAGAATCGCAGGATTCCCGGACGAACCGCGCCGACGATTTAGACTCGGTCCATGGGCGGGAGTGTCGCGAGGCGTAGTGCCAGTGAAATGCGGGGATTGGACGGCGTTGAACAGCAAGCCTGGGAGAACTTTCTCGACGCGGCACTGCGGCTGTACGGGACGCTGAATCGGGGGCTGTCCGAACGCCACAACCTCAGCTTGGCCGATGTGCGATTACTGGGAATCCTGGACAACTGCGCGACGGGTTCGGCGCGAATGGGCGACCTCGCCGAGCAACTGGTATCGCTGCCCAGCCGAGTGACCCGCCAGATCCGCCGATTGGAGGCAGCGGGTCTGGTGCAACGGGAGGCCAGTCCCGAGGACGGACGTGGTGTGCTGGCGACCATCACCGATGACGGTCGAGGCGCTGTCGCCGAGGCATTGGTGACCTATGCCGAGGGTGTGCGGATGAGTTTCCTGCGTCCATTGACCCGACCTCAGATCGCGGCGGTAGGCGAGAATTCCCGGCGGATCAGCGCCGCCATGAAGTCGGGCGGTTCCACCGCCAAGTTCGGCCGACCCTGACATTGCGGCCGCCCGCTACGCTACTTGGTGGTGGCGTGGCAGAGCGGCCTAATGCACTCGCCTTGAAAGCGAGAGTCGGCTAAAACCGACCGGGGGTTCAAATCCCTCCGCCACCGCTGTCAAAACGGTTGCTCTGCAACGCTGTCAAATTGGTTGCTTTGCAACGGCCGTCAAATTGGTTGCTCTGCAACGCTGTCAAATTGGTTGCTTTGCAACGGCCGTCACTCGCCGGTGAAGTTCGGCATGCGCTTGGAGAACATCGCCGAGGTTGCCTCTTTGAGGTCCCGAGACGGCAAGAACGCCGAGTTCCACGCCGCGACGTAGCGCAGGCTGGCGGCCACGTCGTCGGTGCGCTGCTCGTCGAGCACATCCTTGATGCCGCGGGTCACCAGCGGAGAGTTCGCTGCGATCTCTGCCGCGGTCGCGTGTGCGGCGAACAGTGCGGCCTCGGCATCGGGTAGGACGTCGTTGACCAGGCCGATCTTCTCGGCCCGGGCGGCGTCGATGTCCTTGCCGGTCAGCGCCAACTCGCGGAGGTGGCCGTCGGAGAGGATGTAGGGCAGCCGGGCCAGGCTGCCCACGTCGGCGACGATCGCGAGTTTGACCTCCCGCACCGAGAACTTCGCGTCCGCACTCGCGTAGCGGATGTCCACCGCACTGATCAGATCCACACCGCCGCCGATGCACCAGCCGTGGATCGACGCGATGGTCGGCGTCCGGCAATCGGCTACGGCGCTGATGGCCTGCTGCAGATCCTTGAGGTGGGTGTGGAAGTTCGAACGCGACCGGGCCGATACCTCGCCGGCCATGGTGTCCGAGAGGGTGCTACCCATGGTGAGCAGGTTGAGACCGAAGCAGAAGTTGTTCCCCGAACCGGACAGCACGATAGCGCGGACCTCCGGGTCGGCGTCGAGTTCGGCGAAAACCACCGGCATCTCGGCCCAGAACTCCGGGCCCATGGCGTTGCCCTTGCCCGGTCCGATCAGCGTGACCTGGGCGACGTTGTCCTTGACCTCGACGGTGAGGGATTCAAGCGGGGTATTCATGAAAACAAGGCTACGACGCGAGATTCATCCGACTGCGGTCAGGGCTCAGATGTACATCGCGGGATCGATGTAGGTCGTCGGGTCGACCAACGGCTCTCGCTGTTTTTCCGTACGAGGCCGCACCACCGCCGGTATTCCGGTTGCGATCGAATCCGATGGAATATCCTGAGTGACAACGGCATTGGCTCCGACCGCACTGTCGTCTCCGATGTGCAGCGGTCCGAGAACCTTAGCCCCGGCTCCGATGGTCACCCGATTGCCGAGCGTGGGATGCCGCTTCCCCTGTTGAAGCGATCGGCCTCCGAGGGTCACCCCGTGATAGAGCATCACATCGTCGCCGATCTGGGTGGTCTCCCCGATCACCACGCCCATGCCGTGGTCGATGAAGAACCGACGGCCGATGGTCGCGCCCGGATGGATCTCGATACCGGTGAGGAATCGGGCGAATTGGCTCAGTATTCGCGCCGGCCCGCGTAGTACCGGCGTGGACCACATCCGGTGGGCGAGCCGGTATGCCCAGATCGCGTGCAGTCCGGAGTAGACGAGGGCGTTCTCCAGATCGCCGCGGGCGGCCGGGTCATGGGAACGTGCGCTCTGCAAGTCCTCGCGCAGTGTGGACAGCAGTGTCACGGCGCAATCAATCCCTGATGTCCTCGAAAAGCACGGTGGAGATGTAGCGCTCGCCGTAGTCACAGACGATCGCGACGATCAGCTTGCCTGCGTTCTCGGGACGTTTGGCAAGCTCCAACGCCGCCCAGATGATCGCGCCGGAGGAGATTCCACCGAGGATTCCCTCTTTGGTTCCGAGATCGCGGGCCACCCTGATCGAATCGTCGAGACTGACATCGATGATCTCGTCGTAGCTATCCCGATCGAGCACCTCCGGGACGAAGTTGGCACCGATGCCCTGGATCTTGTGCGGGCCGGCTTGGCCCTCGGTCAGCAGGGGGGAGTCGATGGGCTCGACACCGACGATTTGCACGCCCGGCCTGCGTGCCCTGAGGACGTGCCCGACCCCGGTGACAGTACCTCCGGTGCCGATCCCGGCGACGAAGATATCGACCTTGCCGTCGGTGTCGGCCCAGACCTCCTCGGCGGTGGTCTTCTCGTGGATCGCCGGGTTGGCGGGGTTGGCGAACTGATCGGCCGCGACCGCGTTCTTGGTTTCGGCGATGATTTGCTTCGCTCGCGCCACCGCGCCCGCCATGCCCTCAGACCCGGGGGTGAGAACAATCTCGGCGCCATAGGCGCGCAGCATCACCCGACGCTCGGTGGACATCGTTTCTGGCATCGTGAGGATCACGTGATAGCCGCGGGCGGCGCCGACCATGGCCAGGGCGATGCCGGTGTTGCCGCTGGTGGCCTCGACGATGGTCCCGCCCGGCTTCAGCTCGCCGGAGCGTTCCGCGGCGTCGATGATCGCGACGCCGATCCGGTCCTTGACGCTGTTGGCGGGGTTGTAGAACTCGAGTTTTGCCAACACCTGCGCGCCGAGTCCCTCGGTCAGCCGGTTCAGACGAACTAGCGGGGTATGACCGATCAGTTCGGTGACATCGCTGTAGATCCTGCCCATAGCTGATCCTTCCTCATCGGACCCGTGTGGTTGATATCCGACGCTACCGGGGTTGCACCGTCGGCCGGTCGCTGGATGCCGGATTGGTGGTCAGCGGCCGAGCCAGCCCCGAGCGAACGCCAGGAACGCGTCATTCTCTTCGGGTGCGCCGATCGTCACCCGCACGCCGTCGCTACCGTAGGGCCGGACCAGCACCCGAGCCTCGCCGGACTGTTGCGCGAAGTCCGCTGTCTGCTCGGCCAGCGGTAGCCAGACGAAGTTTGCCTGCGACGACGGGAATGTGTACCCAAGCGTTTCTAGCTCGGCGCTGACCCGCTCCCGTTCGGCAACCACCTCGTCGGTGCGCGACAGTAGTTCGTCAGCTGCCAGCAGGGAGGCGATCGCGGCGGCCTGCGAGATAGTGCTGGCGGTGAACGGCACGTACACCTTACCCAGTGCGGTGATTACTTCAGGATCACCGACAGCGTAGCCAACCCGCAGACCGGCCAGACCGTATGCTTTCGAAAATGTGCGCAGCACAACAACATTGGGGTAAGCACGGGCCAGCCCCACACTGTCGGGAAGCAGTCCGTCGCGGATGTACTCGACATAAGCCTCGTCGATCACGACAAGGATATCCTTGGGAACCGCAGCCACAAACCGGGCCAGCTCACCGGGGTCCACTACGGTGGAAGTCGGGTTGTTCGGGTTGCACACGAAGATCAGCCGGGTGCGGTCGGTGACGGCGGCCAGCATCGCATCGAGGTCGAAAGTGTGATCGCGCAGCGGTACCTGAATCGGGGTAGCCCCGGCCACCCGTACCTGCAGCGGATATACCTCGAAACTGCGCCAGCCGAACACCACCTCATCGCCCGCGGCGGAGGTGATCTGGATCAGCTGCTGACACAAACTCACGGAGCCGCAACCCACGGCGATGTGCTCCGGCGCGAAGTCTACGTGCCTGGCCAGGTGCTCTTTGAGCTCGATGTGTCCGTTGTCGGGGTAGCGGTTGATGGTCTCGACGGCTGCTGCGATGGCGTTCCGGACGCTGGGTAGCGGGCCCTGCACAGTTTCGTTGCTCGCCAGCTTGATGGCACCCAGCACGGTCTTGCCGGGCGTGTAGGCCGGCAAATCGGCCAGTTCAGGGCGCAGGCGGGCGGTCACTCGACCAAGTCTAGGGTGGCCCCGGTTAGCTTTGCTAACCGCTGTTCGTGCTGTGTACTCTCACTTCCCGGCGGCACCGGAGTTGCATCGTGGCTCCGGTACGCTCATGTGGTTCAGGAGGCGTGCCAGAGCGGCCGAATGGGACTCACTGCTAATGAGTTGTCCCCCTTAAAGGGGACCGGAGGTTCAAATCCTCTCGCCTCCGCCGCGGCCGATGCGTCGGCCACGAACAACTGAATAAGGCGCCCGTAGCTCAACGGATAGAGCATCTGACTACGGATCAGAAGGTTGGGGGTTCGAATCCCTTCGGGCGCACCCTGTGATGTCTCAGGACATCGGAATAGCCCGAACCCACAATTATGGTTCGGGTTTTTTCTTTGGGGGGCCGGGTCGGGTACGGGGCGGATGATTACGACGTCGAAACCTGTTGGCTGGACTCCCGTTTCGAGATGCTACAGATTCCGTTGATCATCATCTGGTATTCCTGGTTTCGCCCCTCGAGGAGACCGAACCGCGCCGCCCGGATGGCCCAGGCGGTCCGGCGCGTCATCGACTAATTGGTGGCGTACGTTGTAGCGCTCGCGTTGCCCGGTCATCATGCGGCTATGGCGGACGAAGGCGTGTTTGGTGCGAACTGCGTTCACGCCCGGAATCGTCGCGAGGACCCGGTTCACGCCACCAACCACTGGGCTCAGCACCGTCGGCAGGTACTTGAGCGCGGTGTCGGGGACGCCGAGCTTCGTGGCCGCCGTGTCACCGAGGAAGGCTCTCGTCAGACCGTCCACGACGGCAACGGCGAAGCCGTGCATGTGCATGCCAACCAGGGGAATCAACTCGGCGAGCTCGACGGCGAGGTAATCATGCGCCAGCGAACGGACGAACTCCCTGTCGCCGTCGTCGGGGTCGGTTGCGGTGAGGGCGTACAGCTCCTCGATGCGGATGTGGTCGGCCTCTTTAGCTGGAATCAGTTCGGGACCAACGCCGTTCAGTAGGCTCACATAACGCCAGAAATGGTAGATATCGTCGAGTTCATCGCTGGTGTAGCGCACCCCGAGCTTGTGCATGGCGGTCAGTGCGATGTGGCCGAACTCGACGATGGTGAACGCCATAAAACTCTGCGGGATCGGTGTCCCCCACGCGTCGCTGTCCCACTTGCCGCTCGCCAATAAATGTTGACGGACAAACGCGTGGATCATCCGCACCCGCAACGTCGTTGCGAAACCGATGCCGTCGCGGCGCAGCCCGTCTGGTTTGAAGATACTCTCTAGCCAAGCGCCGACTTCGATCGACCGCACCGCAGCCTGAGTGGTATAGCGCCCGGTCATCACGAGCGGCTTGCCGGCGGTCGAGTTCATCGCTCCAGCTGTGAGCGAGGCGGCTGCGAGCACGATCCCGTAGGACGCGACGTGTCGGGCCAGGTGACCGGCAGCGCGATCCAAGCGATCACGTTCCAGCCAGGTGGGCTCGTTTTCCACGTCGGCGAACAACGCCAGCAGGGACTCGGGCGCGTCGGCAATGCTGTCGATACCGTTCTCTATCGCCCCGCGGAACATCTCCATACCCTGACCGTGCGGCAACCCTACGAAGTCAGCGACCACGTTGTCCGCCAGAGGGTCGGCCATGCTGATGCCATTCACCCAGCGGCGTCCCTGTTCGCCGTACCTTTCGACAGCCAGGTCAGCATTAAGGACGGCGCTAGGCGCTAGGGGCACACGGCAATACAAACACAAGAATCCCTGAGCTTCCGCAGTATCCCTGAGCTTCCGCGGTATCCCTTAGCTTCCGCGGTATCCCTTAGCTTCCAAGGTATTAGGACTTGCATCCTGTCTGTTTAAGCCCTACGGCCATGCCTACGGGCTTCGGATCAGAAGGTTGGGGGTTCGAATCCCTTCGGGCGCAATTTTTTCCGCCGAAATCGCGCCTGGTTTCTGGCCACCGCCTTTGCCGCAGAAGTTTGTGGTTGTCCGTGTAACGCTACGCGGTACACTCAATGTGTGATTCTCGCGCTCTCCGACAAGGACGCCGAAAAACTGTTCAACGGACGCCGGGTCAAGAAGTACAGCCCGGAACTCAGCGATCGATCGCTCCAAAAGCTCCTCATGCTCAACGCGGCCAACCAGATCAGTGATCTCAGAATGCCGCCGGGAAACCGTCTCGAAGCCTTGGCCGGTGACCGCAAGGGCCAGCACAGCATCCGAATCAACGACCAATACCGCATCTGCTTTGTTTGGACCGCCGCCGGCCCGCGGGAGGTTCAAATTGTCGACTACCACTAGGGAAAGGACATCACCATGAGGGATATTGCCCCGGTTCACCCCGGCCGGATTCTCGCCGATCAGTACCTCACCGACCTGGGTCTTTCACAACGCAAGCTTGCTGATCTGATCGACGTACCGCCACGGCGTATCAATCAGATCGTTCACGGTCAGCGTGCCATCACGCCCGACACGTCGTTGCGGCTCGGGAAGCTGTTCAGCCAGTCGGACACCTACTGGCTGAACCTCCAGAAGCACTACGACATCGAAGTCGCACGTGAGACAGCCGACTTGAGCCGCGTTCAGGTTCTTGCGTCGTAGCCGACGATTGACCAACGTTGGGAACGCTGGTCTGGATCCCTTCGGGCGCCGGTAATCATGCGAGATCTAGGCGTCCAGTTTCTGAATTTGAGCCCGGTAGACCTCACCCAGACTGGATGCGAGCCTTTTATCAAACGCACCACCCTGGGGGCCCGGTGTGTACTCCGCCGTCACCAGGACGCCGCGGTGGTATCCGACGATCAGCGCGATATCCCAGACCAGGGTCCGGTCGGCTTTGACCGTCCGGCAATGCATCAGGGTGCTGATCGCCCCATCGGGTAGCTCGGCGACGGGCATCGGCGCGAGTTCAACACGGGAGTTCGCGCCGGCACCGGCGAAGGTGAAGACCTTGCATTCTTCGACCAGCGCCGCCAAATCCGGCCGCGGGCCGCCGACGGACAGCGTGACGCCGATCGAGGCATTCTTCGACGACCGCATCGCCAGCCCCTTCTCGGCAGCGGGACCCTGGGACAGAAACAGCACACAGGCCGCCGGGATGACGGGTGGCTCTGCGCCCCGCGGCACTGCGACCATGCGGCCCCACGTCGTACCCTCCAGTGGCGGTACGGCGCTCTCGTCGATGAGCATCACCTCGTCGAGATCGTGAATTTCGCTCGGCGCTACTGCGTTGTCCGATGTGGCGGCGTTCTGCGATCCACGGTCACGCAACCCGTTGACGAGAAGGACCGCGACAACAAGGGCGAGAAAGCACAGCGCCGCGACGATCACGAGTCTCAGCCGAGAATTCATCGCTGGCACTAGGCGATCGTCAATCCACCGTCGACGACGATCGTCTGCCCGGTGACATAGCCGCCGGCGGCCGATGCCAACCACACGGCGGTCGCAGTTAACTCCGCGGCATCACCGAGGCGGCCCAGGATGATCCGCGGCATCAACGAGTCCAGATAGCCAGGCTTCAGCTCGTCGGTCATCTCGCTGGCGAAGAAACCCGGCGCCAGCGCATTGACCCGAATTCCCTTGCGCCCACTCCACTGTTGGGCGAGATCCCGCGTCAGACCGATGATCCCGGCCTTGGATGCGCTGTACGCCGCCTGCGGCAGGCCGCCGGTAGTCAGGCCCAGCACGCTGGCGATGTTGATGATCGCACTGCCGGGCTGCATCACCCGACCACAGGCTTGCGCCATCCAATACGAACCGTTGAGGTTGACGTCGATCACGGCACGGAACTCCTCGGCCGTCTCCCGGGTTGACGGAACAGCGGTACCCACCCCGGCGTTGTTGATCAACACGTCGACCCGGCCGAACTCAGTCATTGCCGCATCGACCAACTGCTGGCACTGCTCCGGGTCGGCGACGTCGGTCTGATGGGTGTGCACCCGGCTCCCGGCCTGCTCGACGAGTCCGGCGGTCCTTGCCATCCGCTCCACTCGGCGCGCACCCAACACCAGATCGGCACCCGCCTCAGCGAACCCCTGCGCGAACGACACTCCCAGGCCCGACGAGGCCCCGGTGACGATGACCACGCGGCCGTCGAGTCGGAATAAATCGAGGACACTCATGTGGACGTTCCCTGCGGATCCCGGAGAATCTGGCGCGCTATCGCGTACTTGTGCACCTCGGTCGGTCCGTCGTACAGACGGAAGGCACGCATATCGGTGAAGATCATCCCCACCGGCGTCTCATCGGATATCCCCATACCGCCCAGCACCTGGACACACCGGTCGGCAACCTTGAAAAGCTCTTCGGAGACGGCAGCCTTCACCATCGAGCTTTCGTGGCGGCCCTTGGCTCCGTTGTCCAGTGTCCAGCACGCCCACCAGATAGCCAGCCTGCACTGCTGCAGCGCAATCTCGTTGTCCGCCAGCATGAAACTCACACCCTGATGCTCGCCGAGTGGCTTGCCGAACGCTGTGCGGGTGCGCGCATGGCCGATTGCGATCGACTGTGCCCGCGAGGCCGCGCCGAGCCATCGCATGCAATGGGTGAGCCGGGCCGGTGCCAGCCGCATCTGGGCATAACGCAGCGCCTGGCCTACCTCGCCGAGCACAGCCGAGGCGGGCAGCCGCAAGTTGTCGAACCGCACCACGCCGTGGCCCTCGACATAGTTGCGATCCATGGTGTCCATCACCCGCTCAAGTTCGATCCCGGGAGTGTTCCCATCGCAGAGGAACAGCGTCGGGCCCCCGGCATTGTGATCGTTGGGCGCTAAGCGCGCCATGATGATCCACGTCCGCGCACCATTGGCACCGGTGATAAGCCACTTGCGGCCGCTGATCACGTACTCGCTGCCTTCCGGACCGGATTGGAAGATAGCCTCGGTACGCAACTGGTCGGGGTCCGATCCGGCGCCGCCCGGTTCGGTCATCGCGAACACCGATCGCTGCCGACCCTCGATCACCGGAACCAGGAACTTCTCGGTCTGCTCGGTATTGGCGATCTTGGACAGGATGTACATGTTGGCCTCGTCGGGTGCGGCGCAGTTCAGCGCGACCGGACCGAGGGTGGACCAGCCGGCCGCCTCGAAGAGCACCGCCTGATCGCGATGCGACGGCTCCCATCCACCGAACCGGCGCTGAGTCTGAAAGCTCAGCAGACCCGCCTCACGGGCCATCCCGACCATTTCGTTGCGCAGGTCCTCGTTGGGACCGTGCCGGGTGAGCCTTGGGTCGCGCTCGAAGGGGACGATCTTCTCGGTGACGAAGGCCCGGATCTGGTCGCGTCGCGCCGCGACGTCAGCCGGTATCTCGAAGTCGATCATTGCTTCCCCTCTATAGGCGCCAGAGGCGCGCCATCCATGGTGGCCGTTGCCCGTTCGAACAATCGCACGGTCGCGGTGTGCAGCACATCGCCAATCTCCCTGGGCGCCAGGCCCGCTGCGGCGCGCGCGTTAGTGCCTTCCAAAATGATGCCGAGCTTGAAGCAGGCCATCACCGCGTACCAGTCGATGCCGGACAGATCGCGGGTGGTGTTGGCGGCGTAGCGCTGCACCAGTTCATCCGGGGTGGCCAGGCCGCCGGCCACCATGAGCTCGTTGGGCAGCACCGGTGAGTCTCCGGGGTGATACCACGTCGCCAGCATCCAGCCCAGGTCGAGTAGTGGGTCGCCGATCGTGCACATTTCCCAGTCGACGATCGCCGCTACTTCGGGGCCGGTGGGGGAGAACATGACATTGGCGGCGTGGTAGTCGCCGTGCATGATGCCGGGGGAGAAATCGTCCGGCTGGCGTTCGCGCAGCCAGTTCGCGACGGATTCGACATCACCGATATCGGGGCCGGGGTAGTTGTCGAACTTGGCGTAGGACTCAAGTTCAGAAAGCCACCGCGGCACTTGTCTGTCCAGGAATCCTTCCGGTTTGCCGAAGTCCGCAAGTCCCACTGCGGCATGGTCGATAGCGCCGAGTCGTGCAACGGCCTCTGCCATCGACAGGCCCATATCGTGACGGATGCCTGCGGCGGCGGCATGTAGCGCGGGTAACTCAGATCCGGCATTGAACCCGTCGACCGGTTCCATCAGATAGAAGACCGCATCGCCGAGGACCGAGGTGTCCTCGCACACAGCGATGAGTGCGGGGTGTGGAACGTCGGTGCCGGCAAGCGCGCGCAGCACCCGGGTCTCGCGCAGCATCACCGAGTTACTGACCGGGCGAAGGTGCTGCGGGCCCCGGCGCAACACATAGTCGCGCCCGGATCGGGTGAACCGCAGCATGATGTTCTGCGTTCCGCCGACGATCGCGGAGACGTTGTCGATTGGACCGTCGCCAAGGCCCTCGTTCGACATCCAGTCGGCCACCCCGGTCAGATCGAGGGCCAGGTTGTCCACGCAGGCGAAGCTACCTTAGGTCGCGGTCCCCATGGTTTTCGCCCATGGCGTCCGGCTATCGATCGTACGGAAGATGCTCCAGCCGACCAGCGTTCCCAGCGCGATAGCGGCGATCGCGGCACCGGCAACCCCCATGGTTGCCACATCGGCGTTGCCACCGGTGGCCGCCTGACTGAGCGACATGAAGCTCAGGGCACCGGGCACCAACGACCAGAATGAGGCCAGCAACATCACCACCGCCGGCGGCGCGTTCTTGAGCCGGGTGGCAAACATTGCGAACAAGACAGCCAGGGCCGCCCCGACGAACCCGGAGTTCGCGGAGGACATGACCGATTCCGCCAGCTTTTGACCAAGAACGGCGACGGCAATCGCCGCCATGAGCCAGAACAGCGACCCGCGTGGTGCTGACAAGTAGATCGACAGCCCGATCGCGACGATGACGATCGATAGGTAGAGCGAAAATGGGCCCATGGGCGCCGACGGGTTCTGTGGCGCGATTTCGGAGCCGGCGATGTGCATGCCCAGCATCACGCCGAATACCAACAGCGCCAGCTGTGAAATTCCGTAGATGAGCCGACTTGAGCCGGAGATGATCTGGGAATCGGCCAGTTCCAGTGCACCGGTGGTCAGCGCCATCCCGGGCAGGGTGGCCACCAGCGCCGGGCTGATCACCCGCAGTAGGCCGTCATTGACCGCGGCGGCCACAAACCAGGTTGCCAGCAGGGTCACCACTAATGCCGAGAGGGTGGGCAGGATCGGGGTCAGCGACGGGTACCGCCCGCCGTAGGAGACGATCATCCCGACCACCAGTCCGAGGAACAGATACCCCGGCAGGGTCGCCCAGGTCGGGTTGATCATGATGCCGAAACCCAGCGTGGTGATCGAGTATCCGATGGCGGTGGTGAACCGGCCGAATCGTGGCGGCATCTCGCGGGCCGCTTCGATCGCCGCCACAGCGTCGGTCGGAGTGATCGCACCCGCCTCAGCCAGGGACGCGATGTCGTCGATGCGACCCGCGGCGTCGAGTTGCAGTGACGAATGCGTCGAACCGTCGACCTCGTAGGCATCCCGACCGATTTGGATCATCAGCACTGTCGGCATCACCACCAGCCGTACCGGCTCGGTGGTGTATTTCGCGGCGATCCGCACAAGCCGGCCCTGCACGATCGGTGTGGCCTGCGCGACTTCTGACAGCGCTACGCCGATCTCGCGCAGCATCGCCGCGACTTCGCCGGGATGGTAGGCGTCTGGCGGCGCCAGTGCGGTGGGCGGATTTTTGCGTATCGCGTTGATGATTCGTTCCCGGCGGGACGGCCGTTCCGTGCTGATCATGGCCCCAACTGGGGTGCAGCGGTGCGCGGCTGGCGGTTTTTTTCCCACGGCCAGTAGCCGGTGACCTCAAGCTCCAATGAGAAACTCAGGAAGGTCCGGATCAGCACGATGCCGCCGAGCACCGCCACGCTGCGGGCATCCGGCGTGACGGCCACGGTCCGGATGATGTCGGCGGCGACGAGGAACTCCAGGCCAAGCAGGATCGAGCGGCCGAGTTGCTGACGGAACACCCGGTAGACGTCACCGGTCCGGCGGCGCAGCCGCGGAACTGCGCCCGCGGCCGAGATCAATGCTCCGATGGCGATCACCGCCACGCCGACGCCGTCGATGGTTTTGCCGACCGTCTCGATGACCTCGAAGAAGCTCACCAAACGATTCTAGGTGCCGGGGGATCTCACAGCCGACGCATAGCGATCACATAGTGTCGCCCCATCGCTACTCCCATACTGGAACAATGATCTCGCCCGCGGCTTCCGGCGCGTTGGGGCGCGTCGTGATGCGCCGCGCCGACGGCAGCCCAATCACCATCCTCGTCGTCGACGACGAGGCGGTACTGGCCGAGATGGTGTCGATGGCATTGCGCTACGAGGGCTGGAACATCACCACCGCCGGCGACGGCGCATCGGCGCTGTCGGCTGCGCGCGAGGCCCGTCCGGATGCGGTGGTGCTCGATGTGATGCTGCCCGATATGAGCGGACTTGAGGTGCTGGCGAAGCTTCGCGAGCACAACCCAGCGCTGCCGGTGCTACTGCTGACCGCCAAGGATGCCCTTGAGGATCGCATCGCCGGATTGACCGCCGGCGGTGACGAATACGTCACCAAACCGTTCTCCATCGAAGAGGTGGTGCTTCGGTTGCGGGCATTGTTGCGGCGCACCGGAATCAGTGTCGAGGGCAACGGCGCCCAGATCGTCGTTGGTGACCTGGTTCTCGATGAGGACAGTCACGAGGTCACCCGCGGTGGCGAGCCGATCTCTCTCACGTCCACAGAGTTCGAGTTATTGCGTTTCCTGATGCGCAATCCGAAACGGGTGCTGTCCAAGACGCAAATCCTCGACCGGGTATGGAGTTACGACTTCGGCGGCCGGTCAAATATCGTCGAGCTCTATATCTCCTATCTTCGTAAGAAGATCGACAGCGGGCGCGCGCCGATGATCCACACCCTGCGTGGCGCCGGATATGTGCTCAAGCCCGCGCTCTAGGCCGTGGTCGCTGCGGGCGCGACTGCTCGCAGGCCAGGTGGCGTTGTTGGCAATGGTCTGTGTCGGCATCGCGGGGGCGACCGAGTTTGCGCTGTATCGATACCTGGTCGGTGAACTCGACGGTCAACTTCTCCAGATCGCTCAGCGGTCGTCGATGATGGATCACCGGCCGCCGATGCCGCCGATGCCGCCGATGCCGCCACCTTCCGACGCCCGGCCACAGCTGCCCTTACCCGATCCTGGCCCGGGACCGGAGTTCCTGGACGCTCCTGGCCAGCCGATCGGAATGGTCGCTGCAGTGGTCAAGGACGGGATTGTGACGAAGGCTGGTGAGCTCAACCGCGGAGGAGAGCGCGACGCCCTGTCCTCGGTCGCTGCCGGCCAGCTGGCGGGGATCGGCATGAGCCGCCGTGCCGTCACCCGCGACCTCGACGGGCTGGGTCGATATCGCGTCATCGCCACGACAAGCCGCCATTCCGGCGACACGCTGGTGATCGGGTTGAGCATGAGGGGAGTACGGCGGACCCTCACCAGGGTGGCGCTGATCTTCACCGTGGTGACCGCACTCGCACTGTTGGGCGCCGCATGTGCCGGAATTCTGATCGTCCGCCGGGCGCTGGCCCCACTGACCCGGGTGGCTGCCGCGGCCGGAGCTGTCGCCGACCTGCCACTGGACCGGGGCGAGGTCGCGCTGCCGGTGCGGGTGACCGAAGCCGACACCAACCCCAACACCGAAGTCGGCCGACTCGGTCTGGCGGTCAACCGAATGCTCGATCACATTGATGCGGCCCTGTCGACCCGGCAGGCCAGCGAGCTCAGAGTGCGACAGTTCGTGGCTGACGCGAGCCACGAGTTGCGGACACCGTTGGCCGCGATCCGCGGCTACACCGAACTGGCACAGCGCAAAAGGGCCGAGGTGCCCCCCGATGTCGCGCACGCGATGAGCCGGGTCGAGTCCGAGACACAGCGGATGACGCGGCTTGTCGAGGATCTGCTGCTGCTGGCCCGGCTGGATTCCGGGCGGCCGCTGGAACGCCGACCGGTCGACCTCGCGCGGTTGTGCGCCGACCTAGTGAGTGACGCCCACGCGGCCGGGCCTGATCATGACTGGAATCTCGATGTACCGCCAGAACCGTTACTTGTATCCGGGGATGACGCCCGATTGCATCAGGTAGTGGCCAACCTATTGGCGAATGCGCGTGTGCACACTCCCGCCGGCACGACCGTCACATTGTCATTGACGGCAGACGACGACTCAGCGGTACTGCGTGTACTAGACGATGGACCCGGAATTCCCGCGGAGTTGCAGCCCGAGGTGTTCGAGCGGTTCGCCCGGGCCGATACTGCGCGCTCACACGTAGACGGCTCAACCGGACTGGGATTGGCCATCGTGTCCGCCGTGGTGCGAGCACATCACGGCAGCATCGGGCTCAGCAGCGCAGCTGGCAAAACCGAATTCACTGTTCGCCTGCCGATGCATTTCGGATAAATGTGAGCTGCGCCTATCGTGGTCATCGTGGCCATCGTGAGTCCTGCAAAAGCGCGAGGTCTCTTTTCCTTCCCCGCTTATCGTCGCCTGTTCAGTGCCCGTGCGGTGTCCTCGGCCGGTTCGTACATGCAAATCGTGGCCACCACCTGGTACGCCTACAGCATCACGGGTAGCGCGGCGTCCGTTGGACTGCTGTCCGCGTTGGCGCTCGGACCGTCCATCGTCGGCGGTCCGATCGGTGGTGCGCTTGCCGACCGCTACGAACCGCGCCGCCTTGCGATAGTGCTGTACCTGCTCCAGGGAATTCCCGCGACCGTGATGGCGATCATGGATCTGGTGGGTGATTTGCCGATTGGCTGGCTCTATGCCCTGGTGTTCGCCGGTGCGATTCCCTACAGCCTCAATTGTCCCGTGATCAATCTGGTTGGGCCGTCTACGGTGCCTGAGCAGTATCGGCAGGCGGCCCTTGCGCAGTCGTCGATGATGTTCAATCTCACCAGGCTCGGAGGCGCGGTCGTCGGTGGTTTCATGGTGCACTGGGTGGGTCTCTTCGCTGCCTTCGCTTTTAACGCGGCGTCGTATTTCCTCGTCGCCGCCGTGCTTTTCGGGACGCCCATGGTGTCCGAAGTTAGACGAAACCAGAACTCGGAATCGCCGACGGGTAAGCGCGAGGAGTTGACCCCTGCGGCGAAAGATGCTGGGGCATCGAGCCTTATGCGCCTTGTGCGGCTGGCGGCCGTCGGGGTCGGGGTGTTTTTCGTGTTTGTCGCACCGGTGGAGCAGTTGATGCCGATGGTGGCGCAGGAGCACGGGGTGCATGCGTCGTATGTTGGCTTGCTGATCGGGGCGATAGGGGTGGGCGCGGTCCTAGCCAATCCGGTTATCGGGCGGGCCGGCAACTCGACGGAGGGGCGGCGGCAGTTGATGGCCATCGGTCTATTCCTGGCTGCGGCCGGAATGATTGAGTTGGCTATCACCCCCCGTCACGGTATCGCCGTCGATTTGATCGGCGCGTTCGTCATCGGGTTCGGGTGGGAATTCGTGTTCGTCGGCGGACAGGCGACCATCGCGACCGAGGTGCCGGAGGGTGTTCGCGGTCGCATGATGGGTCTGTTCTTCGTGCTGGTCACCGCGACCACTGCCGTCGGCGCGGTCGGCCTGGGCGCGTTGATCGACACGTGGGGGATGAAGGCGACGTTTCTGGAGACCGCTGTGATGGTGGTAGCGGCCGGTGTGGCACTTCTTACGATGGTGCCCCGGCAGCCTCTACTTTCACCTACCGGGTAGGCGACTGGCCGCGCACGGAGTAGGCGCATCCGCGCAATCATGGCCCAGCGCTGTGATTTCGGGAAACAATCGGCGCTATGGAACACAAAGCTGCGACACCAGTCATCGAGTCCGCAAATGCTGAACAACGCGATGTTCTGCCGTTCACGGACACCGCCGACTTCGCCGACGCCGATCGCGGTTTCATCGGGGCGCTGGAACCCTGTGTCATCAAGGCCACCGACGGCCGCGTGGTGTGGGACAACGACTCGTATGGGTTCGTGCGGGGTGAGGCACCGCCGAGCGTGCACCCCAGTCTGTGGCGCCAGTCGCAACTAGCCGCTAAGCAGGGGCTGTACGAAGTCGTCGAAGGCATTTATCAGGTCCGCGGTTTCGACCTGTCGAATATCAGCTTCATCGAAGGCGATACCGGCGTCATCGTCATCGACCCGTTGATCAGCACCGAAACGGCCGCCGCCGCGCTGGCTCTCTACCGCAAGCACCGTGGCGACCGGACCGTGGTAGCCGTGATTTACACCCACAGTCACGTGGACCATTTCGGCGGCGTGCTGGGGGTGACCACCCAGGCCGACGTCGATGCCGGCAGGGTGGCGGTGCTGGCGCCGGAAGGATTTGTCGGACATGCCGTGCAGGAAAACATCTACGCAGGAACGGCGATGACTCGCCGGGCCACCTACATGTACGGCACCTTGCTCGACCGCGGCCCGCAAGGCCAGGTGGGATGCGGACTCGGTCAGAACACCTCAACCGGTGAGATCGCGGTCATCGTGCCGACCCTCGATATCACCACGACCGGCGAGGTCCACACCATCGATGGAGTCGAGATCGAGTTCCAGATGGCGCCCGGCACCGAGGCACCGGCTGAAATGCATTTCTACTTCCCCCGCTTCCGGGCCCTGTGCATGGCCGAGAACGCCACCCACAACCTGCACAACCTGCTCACCTTGCGTGGCGCGCTGGTCCGTGACCCGCGAGCCTGGGCGGGATATCTGACTGAGGCCATCGACACCTTCGCCGACCGCACCGATGTCGCATTCGCCTCACATCACTGGCCGACCTGGGGCCGCGAGCACATCGTGGAATTCCTTGGTCTGCAACGCGATCTCTACGCCTACCTGCACGACCAGACGCTGCGTCAGCTCAATCAGGGCTATACCGGTATCGAGATCGCGGAGAACTTCCCGATGCCGCCGGCGCTGCAGCGGGCGTGGCACACGCATGGTTACTACGGCTCGGTCAGCCACAACGTCAAGGCTGTCTACCAGCGGTACATGGGTTGGTTTGACGGCAACCCGGGCCGGCTCTGGCAGCATCCGCCGGAGGCGTTGGCGCCTCGATACGTGGCAGCAATCGGCGGCATTGACCGAGTCGTCAAGATCGCCCAGGAAGCCTTCGACGCTGGTGACTTCCGCTGGGCGGCAACGCTATTGGATCATGCGGTCTTCACCGACGAAGACCACGCGAAAGCCCGTGAGCTCTATGCCGACACCCTGGAACAGATGGGGTACGGCGTGGAATGTGCGACATGGCGCAACTTCTTCCTCTCCGGTGCCACCGAACTGCGCGATGGCAACTTCGGCACCCCGGTGAATACGATGTCGCCGACGATGCTGAGTCAGCTCACGCCGGAGCAGATGTTCGACATTCTGGCGATCTCGGTGAACGGGCCACGCGCCTGGGATCTGGATCTCGCACTTGATGTGACGTTCACCGACCTCGGCGTCAACTACCGAATCACCCTGCGTAACGGTGTCCTGGTTCAGCGCAAGCGTCCGGCTGAAGGGTCGACCGCGACCGCAACGGTGACGCTGGCCACCAAGATGCGACTGATGGCCGCCGCAGCAGGTGATTTCACCTCACCCGGCCTGCAGGTAATCGGTGACACCGGCGCCCTGCAGGCCCTGCTTGGTGTACTCGACGCACCAGACCCGAACTTCAGCATCGTCACCCCGTAGGAGTTACCCGGGCAGTCCACCGTCGGCTCGCAGCATCGAACCGGTGGTGAAACTCGACGCATCCGACATCAGAAACAATGCCGCACCGACGATCTCGCCAGGTTCGCCGGCTCGCTGCAGGGGGTGGCGGATGAAGGGATTGACGTCTCCGAGGTTCCATGTCGTGCTGATATCGGTGAGGAATGGACCGGGCATCAGCGTGTTGACCCGGACGGTGGGTCCGTACGCGATGGCAAGGCCCTCCGTCATGGCGTTCAGCCCGGCTTTAGCCGCGGCATAGGGCAGATACGACGGGTGTGGTCGCAGGGAACCGTGGGTGCTGACATTGATGATCACCCCGCCGCCGTCGGTGACCATCCGTTCACCGACCAGTGCCGAGAGTCGGAACGGGCCCTTGAGATTGAGGTTGATCACGGTGTCGAACAACTTCTCGGTGACGTCGGTGAGTTTGTCGTAGTTCGGTGACATGCCGGCGTTGTTGATCAGCACGTCGATCTTGCCGAACCGCTCGTAGACGGCGTCCACAAGTCCGTCGAGTTCGGCCCACCGGCCCACGTGCACGCAGTAGGGCATCGCGGCGCGGCCGGTGGCCTGCTCGATCTCGGCTGCGGTGGCCACGCAGCTGTCGTACTTGCGGCTCGCGATCACCACGTCGGCGCCGCAATGCGCGGCGGCCAACGCCATCTCGCGGCCCAGCCCACGGCTGCCGCCGGTGACCAGAACCACCCGGTCGGTGAGGTCGAATAGCTGCTCGGGGTAGCTCTTGACGCCGCTCATTGCAGATCCTCCCGGAGTTGGCCACGTCGGACACCCCTATCGTTGCAGGCATGCAGATTCTGCTCGTGCGCCATGCGTTGCCGTTGCGTACGCAGGTCGGTGAGGGCTCCGATCCGGAACTCGCCGAGGCCGGTTGGGAGCAGGCC
The DNA here is from genome assembly GCF_016462945.1 of Mycolicibacterium sp. GTDB lineage: Bacteria > Actinomycetota > Actinomycetes > Mycobacteriales > Mycobacteriaceae > Mycobacterium. Next base: position 45,931 of record NZ_JAEMSG010000006.1, read on the forward strand.
CGCAGACTGCCTGAGGCGCTGGCACGCTTCCCGATCAGCCGGCTGGTCAGCAGTCCACAGCGCCGTGCGTTCCAAACTGCCGAACCGGTCGCGGCGGCGCTCGACTTGCCCGTTGAGACCGACGATCGGTTGGCTGAGTATGACCACGGACACTCGCACTACGTGCCACTCGAGCAGGTGCGGTCTGAGCGACCTGATGACTGGGACCGGATGGTGCAAGGCAAACTTCCCGCCTCGGTTGACGTCGGTGCGTTCATGGGTCGGGTCAGCGCAGCGCTGTCGGATATCGTCGCCGCTGCCAAGCATGAGGACACTGTCGCGGTGTTCGGCCACGGCGGTGTGATCAACGTGATCCTGCACGGGATCCTCGGCACGGCACAGGAATTGTCATTCCCGATTGAATACGCATCGGTCACGCAGCTGCGCTACTCGCGAAACGGCAAGGCAACAGTGGCTGCCGTCAACGGTGTTGAACACGTGTGGGACCTGTTGCCACGCAATCGGAGTTGACTACCGCTTACGGGCGGCCTCGAGGTTCTTCTTCGCCGCCCGGCGCAACTGAAACATCCGCGCCGCGCTGACCAATGCGGTGATCAGCCCGCCGCAAACCGCCGCCAGCAGGATCGCGACGCCAAGCTGGAGATTCCAGTGCCAGCCGAGGAAGGTGAACGGCGTGGATGCGGTGTTCTGGGCGATGAAGATCAACAGAACGATCAGGATTAGGAACCCGAGGATCAGTGAGGACCACAGCGCCGCCGCCCGGGTGAACTTCACCTCTGATCCCTGGTGCTGGGGAGGGTGGCTGATGTCCGGCTCCGCCGCCGCGGGCGGTAACGGCTCGCCCGGCACCGGCTCGCCCGGTGAAACGTAGGGTTCGCTGCTCATGAGATTCATCCTCGCCCTGTGATGACCGGAAGGGAACAACCAAACCGGCAACGAGACGATAACGCCGCGTTCGGGGCCGTGAGAGCCGCCCCGAACACACCGGGGGCCATCCGTCGCTTACCGTGTGGGGGTGGTGAATGCAGACGACGATTCGAGCGTCATGGAGTGGCCGGCCATGTTGACCTGGCGCTCCCACGATCTGACCCGGATCGAGTCCACCCGCGTCCACGTGTCAGGGAATCGAATCAAGGCCTATGGGCGCATTGCTGCGGCGGCCACCGACACCCATCCGGCCTTCAGCGCGTCCTATGACCTGGTGACCGATGACAACGGCGCCACCAATCGGTTGTCCCTCACCGTGAGCCTCGCCGAGCGGGACCGGCAGCTGTCGATCTCCCGCGACGAGGAGAACATGTGGCTGATCACCGACCACCAGGGCCAGTCCCGCGACGCCTACGACGGCGCCCTCGATGTCGACGTCGTGCTGAGTCCGTTCTTCAATGCCCTGCCGATCCGCCGCGTCGGACTGCACCGCCACGCCGACTCGGTGACCCTGCCGCTGGTCTATGTGAACCTGCCCGAACTGACGGTCGGCCCGGCCTCGACCAGCTACGACAGCTCGGGTCCGGACAGCGGTAACGGAATCAAGTTGCACTCACCGGTTGCGGAAACCACCGTTGTCGTCGACGATGACGGATTCATCCTCGACTACCCGGGCCTGGCAGAGCGGATCTGATCACCGCGCCGGAGCGCCCGGCGGCGGCAAGCTCTTCGCGCCAATTGTCCTCACCGAGTGCCACGGTGAGGATCTCCGGCCGTGATAAACCCTCGAATCGAACGCGTGCGGCGTGTCCGGAATCGACCAGCTCGGCTACTGAACCGTTGTCCGCCAACGAATTTCGAGTGCGTTGAAGAAACGTCAGTGCATGATCGAGGGCGGGGATCAGTTCAGCGGCGTTGGCCTCACACATAGCGCGGACCAGATCGGGTGCGGTTCCAGCCACCCGGGTGCCGTCGCGAAATGATCCGGCCGCCAGTGCGAAAGCCAGCGGCACCCCACTGGCGGTCGCGGCCAGTGCTTCGGCGAGCAGATGCGGAAGATGCGAGATGGCCGCCACGGCGGCGTCGTGTTCGTTGGACTTCGCCGGCACCACGAACGCGCCGCAGTCCAGGGCGAGATGCATCACCTGCGACCAGATCTCGGCGTCGACGTGTTCATCAACACTGATCACCCACGGCGCTCCGGTGAAAAGTCCGGCATCTCCGGCCGACCAGCCGGAGTGTGCGGTGCCGGCCATCGGATGGCCCCCGACATAGCGGTCGAGCAGACCGGCTGAGTGCATCTGCTGCAGCACCGCACCCTTGACGCTGATGACGTCGGTGATCCGACAGTCGGGGGCAAGCTGTTTGATGCGTGGGAGCAGCCCGGCGACCGCTGGCACCGGGACGGCCAGGACGATCAGCGCATCATGCTCGGTGGCCCACGCCAGCGCCTCGGCCAGGTCGGTGGTGGCGGCGAAGCCGTCGGATCGGGCGGCCTGACAACCCTGCGCTGATCGGTTGTAACCGAGCGCCTGCCTGCCCGCCGATACCGCTGCGCGCAACACCGACCCGCCGATGAGGCCGAGCCCGAGCACACAAACGGCTGTCTTCGTCACGCTTCACAGGTTGGCACATCGGCCCCAGGGTTCGCTCGGGAGCTAGTCAACTCACCTGGTCAGCGACTACCGTGAGCGCCCATGGAGGCACAGCGGGCTGGGCGCGAACCGGGGGCACCGGGCTCCGGGGACACCCCGGATGGATTCGCCGTGGCCGTGGTTCATGAGAATGCGGCCTGGCGGTGTTCGCCGATGAGCTCGAAGGCGTTGACCAGTCTTGCTGCCGCCGAGACCGAGTTGCGGGAATTGCGAAGTGCCGGCGCGGTGTTCGGTCTGCTCGATATCGACGACGAGTTCTTCCTGATCATCCGGCCCGCGCCGTCGGGCACCCGGCTATTGCTGTCAGATGCCACCGCCGCACTGGACTACGACATCGCCGCCGAGGCGCTGGAGAAACTCGATGCCGATATCGCCGCGGAGGATCTTGAAGACACCGATCCTTTCGAAGAGGGTGACCTCGGCGTGTTGGCCGATGTCGGGCTGTCCGATGCGGTGCTCGGTGTGATCCTCGCCGAAACCGACCTCTATGCCGACGAGCAATTGGGCCGTATTGCCCGCGAGATGGGTTTTGCCGAGGAGTTTTCGGCGGTTCTTGACCGCCTCGATCGGTGAATTCCCTTCCCGGCGACGAGAGCCTCATCCGTGCGGCCCTCTCCGCCGCCGGTGATGTCGGTCCCGACGACGTTCCCATCGGTGCGGTGGTTTTCGATGCCGATGGTGTGGAACTGGCCCGAGCCGCCAATGCCCGTGAGGCACTCGGAGACCCGACCGCCCACGCCGAGATCCTGGCTCTGCGGGCCGCCGCCCGAGTGGTCGGTGACGGCTGGCGGCTGGAGGGCGCCACGCTTGCGGTGACGGTGGAACCGTGCACCATGTGTGCGGGCGCCCTGGTGATGGCGCGAGTGGGGCGACTGGTTTTCGGGGCCTGGGAGCCCAAGACCGGAGCGGTCGGCTCGCTGTGGGACGTGGTGCGCGACCGCCGGCTGACGCATCGGCCCGAGGTGCACGGCGGCGTGCTGGCGGAGGAGTGTGCCGAATTACTGAACGGCTTTTTCGCCCGCCACCGCGATTTGGGGTAGTCCGGGGCGGACCGTAAGCTTTCTCGCGGTGGCGTGTCCGAGCGGCCTAAGGAGCACGCCTCGAAAGCGTGTGACGGGTAACCCCCGTCCGAGGGTTCAAATCCCTCCGCCACCGCCATAGCCACCCGACCGGGCAAAGCCGTCGAACCTTGACTCGTCACACCGTTCACAGCTATGGTTTGACTGATTCACAGCTAAACCTCAGCAATTAGCGGTCATAGGGGTTGTCGATGTCGAGGAGCAAGCGCGGTGCGCGGGCTGGAGCTGCGGCTTTCGCCCTCGGACTGGCGGTCACCGGCACATCCGGCGCAGGGATAGCCGCTGCGGCACCTGGCGAAGATGACTCGCCCTCGGTGTCGGCGCCGGGTTCGACCTCAAGTTCGACATCGCCGGCAACCCCGGCAGATGCGGCCCCCGGGCAGCAGAAAGCCAAGCCCGCCAGGCGTACCTCCCAGGGCGGCGGTTCGGTTCCCGCTGCGGTCGCTGGACGTGATCGGTTCGGAATTCCGGGAATCACCCCTAATTCCAGACCATCGAACGCCCAGCCTCGACCAGCAGTAAATCCGGCAGCCGCGGCGGCAGGCAGTGGCGTCGGCGCCGGAATTCTTCCGGCCGTATTCGTAACTCCCGGATCGGCCACGACCCCATCTGCCGCCGCTGTAGCGATTCCTCACCTCCGGATGGCCAGGGCCGTGCGCACCGCCAGAGTGCGGCCCCCGGTGCCGGCCGCCTCGGCCGTGACGATGAGCGCGATGGTCACCGACTTCCTCGACTCGGCCTCGAACTGGTTCTCCGGGCTGCCTGACAACCCGGCGACCGAATATCTGCAGGGTGCCATGCTCCTGGTCGGCCGCGCACTGTTCAACCTGGTGCGCACGCTGAGCCCGGGCCAGACGACCGGACAGACCTCAGGCGCCGGTTCGGCGTACTACACCGAACAGGAGCTGCGCGACTACCTGCTGGAGTTGGCCCAGAAGCAGTACGGAAACCTCTTCGGCCAGACCGTTGAGGTGTACGGCAACGGGGGACCCTGGCTGGACTACTACGTCAAGGTGAATGGTGCGGTCGCTGGTACCGGGATCACCTCGGATACCAACACCCAGGTCAACGGTGTCGACGAGGCGGACTTCGTCGAGACTGACGGCCACTATATTTACGTCGCCCATAACGGCCAGTTGTCGATTGTCGGCACCGACCTGACGGTCGCGTCACAGTCGTCGCTATCCGGCGCCGTGGTCGGTGAGTTCCTGGCCGGTGATCGACTGACGGTGATCACCCAAACCGGGTCCGATTGGTACGGACCGATGGTGCGGATGGCGTGCCTGCCCTGGCAGTGGAACCCGCAGACCACGGTCACCGTCTACGACGTCACCGACCGGACTGCCCCCGCGGTGGTGACACAGACGATGTTCGACGGTGGGTTCCAGGACGCGCGCGCCGTCGACGGGGTGGTGTACGTCGTGCTGCAGCGTGGGTTGAATCTCCCCGCGCCGCAGTACACGGACACCCCGGTGGATAACGGCGCCGTCGCGCCTTCCGATGGTGTGCTCAGTGCCGATCCGTTGCCGGCTCGTTGGGCCTGGGACCCGACCGTCACCGCCAACCGGACCTATGAGACCTGGGATGAGTACGTGGCGCGCGTCGGCGACCAGATCGTTGATCTGTCACTGCCCCACGCCTACAGCGTTGATGCAGAAGGAAATACGGTCGATCTCGGCCTGGTCGCCGGTGCCGGGGACATCGTGCGCCCGCACACCGGTGACGCGCAGTCGGTGCTGACGCTGATCTCGGTCGACTCGGCGAATACCGCGGCCGGTGCGGCCTTCTCCGACAGCGTCGGCACCATGGTGTCTCAGGGCGGCAACACCATCTACATGAACCACGACGCCATGTACGTGGGCACGACGGAGTATCAGTACACCGATACGGGATCATCTGTCGACACCCGTATCGACCGCTTCGCGATCGGAGGAACGAACGTCGCGTGGCAGGCCAGTGGTGTTGTCTCCGGCACGTTGATCAACCAGTTCGCGATGGACGAGCAGGCCGGTTACCTCCATGTTGCCACCCACACCAACGAATACCACTATGTCAACGACACCTGGAGCACCCGCGACGATAACGGTGTGTACGTACTGGATACCGCCGGCGATACCCTCGACGTGGTCGGTAGCCTCACCGGTTTAGCGCCGGGCGAGCAGTTGTACGCGGCGCGCTTCGCCGGCGATACCGCATACCTGGTCACCTTCGTGCGAACAGATCCGCTCTTCGCCATCGACTTGAGCGATCCGGCCGCGCCCACCCTGCAGGGCGAACTGGTTATCCCGGGCTTCTCCAACTATCTCCAACCCGTCGGCGATGGATTACTGCTGGGCATCGGTCAGGAACGCGAGACAGGAAACTGGAACACCCACGTGCATGCAACGCTGTTTGATGTCAGCGATCGCGCAAACCCCACCCAGATCATCCGGCAATATCTGACCGATGACACCCAGTGGTCGTGGTCCGACGCGCAGTTCGACCATCACGCGCTGCTCTACTCCGCTGAGGATGGACTGCTGGTGGTGCCGGTATTCGGCACCGGGTACGACCCGGACTCGGGCACCTATTTTTCCGAGCAGCTGCTGAAGGTGATGCGGGTGAGCGCCAGTGGCATCGAGGTTCTCGGCGACATTCACACCGACGAGTCGGTCTTCCGGACCGTACGCATCGGTGACGTGCTCTATGCGGTCTCCGACTCCTCGGTGACGGCCTACAGTCTGAGCGACCTGACCCAGATCACGCCTGCAGTTGCGGTGGCCACCGGAGCCTGACACGTGATTTCGGGGGTCTCCCCGGGGACTGTTCGGTTTCCATGTTGGGCCACATGTTGGGCCAATTGGTGCAAAGGTCGAATCACGCGTCGGGCCAACCGCTCTAATGAAGCGCGTGGGGGAGCACCGGAGGGGTCATGGAACTGGTATCGCCGCTTGACGCGATGTTCCTACTCGGCGAATCGCGTGAGCATCCCATGCACGTCGCCGGGTTGCAGGTATTCGAGCCACCTGAGGGCGCCGGACCGGATTACATCCGCGACATCTATCAAGAATTGGTCGTACGCGACGATGTCAGCAGGACCTTCCGCAAGCATCCCGCTGAACTGATGGGCGGCATTGCCAACCTCACCTGGGCCATCGACCGTGATCTCGACCTGGAATACCATCTGCGGCGCTCAGCACTACCCGCGCCGGGACGGGTGCGCGAGCTGTTGGAATTGACCTCCCGATTGCATGGCACCCTGCTGGACCGCCATCGTCCGCTATGGGAGAGCCACCTGGTCGAAGGTCTTAACGACGGCCGGTTCGCCGTCTACACCAAGATCCACCACGCCCTCGTTGACGGCGTGAGTGCCATGCGGATGATGCGTCGTGCGCTATCCAGTGACCCACAGGATCATGAGTTGCGGGTGCCCTGGGGCACCAATGACCGGCCGTCGAGCAAGAGCAAGCCGGGCGCTTCGTGGCTGAGTTCACTGCCGAAAGTCGTTGAGTCCATGGTTGGACTTGGTCCTTCGGCCGTGAACCTTGTTCGCGATGGTCTCCTGGAACAGCAGTTGACCCTTCCGTTCGGGGCGCCGAGGACGATCTTCAATGTTCCGATCGGCGGTGCGCGACGATGCGCTGCACAGTCCTGGCCGATGCAGCGGGTGATGGCGATCAAGCAGGCTGCCGGGGTCACTGTCAATGACGTTGTGCTTGCCATGTGCGCGGGCGCACTTCGGGCGTATCTGATCGAACAGAACGCACTGCCGGACAAACCACTCGTTGCGATGGTGCCGGTGAGCCTGCGTGACGATGCCAACTCCAGTGGCGGTAACCAGGTCGGGGCCCTGCTGGCGAGCTTGGCCACCGACTTGAATGATCCAGAAAAGCGCCTTGCGAATATCAGCGCGTCAATGCGCAGAAACAAAGAGGTGTTCGCGCAATTGCCCAAGCTGCAACAGATGGCGCTGTCCGCTTTCAATGTCTCGCCATTGCTGCTCAGCGCGTTGTCGCCGGCTCTGGGCTCTGCCGTACCTCCCTTCAACCTCGCGATCTCGAACGTGCCCGGTTCGCGAGAACCGTTGTACTGGAACGGCGCCCGACTCGACGGCAACTATCCCTTCTCGATCGCACTCGACGGCCAGGCGCTCAACATCACGCTGTCCAACAATGCCGAGAACCTTGACTTCGGATTGGTCGGATGCCGACGTAGCGTGCCGAGCCTGCAACGACTGCTCGTTCACCTCGATGAATCACTTGCCGATCTCGAGCGTGCGATGGGAACGGCGGTAAAGAAACCGGCAGCGGTGAAGAAAGCGGCCGTCAAGAAGGTGGCGGCACCCCGTCGGGGTACCACCGCCCCGACTAAGCGATCCGGGGGCGGGTGACGTCGACTCGTTCGCCTAGACCCGAACACAAGATTTGTGCCCTGTTCTTGGTTAGATACTCTGCGTGACCGGATCGTTCTTCACCATCGAGGCCGACATGCCGGGCGATCGCGGACGCAGCGGCGTCATCCACACCGCCCATGGTGACATTCACACCCCGGCGTTCGTCGCAGTCGGCACCAAGGCGTCGGTGAAGGCTGTCCTGCCGGAGACGATGCGCGAACTCGGCGCGCAGGCCGTGCTGGCCAATGCGTATCACCTCTACCTTCAACCGGGTGCCGATATCGTCGCCGAGGCCGGTGGTCTGGGCATCTTTATGAATTGGCCGGGTCCGACGTTCACCGACAGTGGTGGATTCCAGGTCATGTCGCTGGGCGCCGGGTTCCGCAAGGTGCTTATGGAGGATGTCGACCGCGTTCAGGCAGACGATCTCATCGCCAAAGGTAAGCAACGGCTGTCGCACGTCGACGACGACGGCGTCACCTTCATCTCGCACCTCGATGGATCCACCCACCGGTTCACCCCCGAGGTGTCCATCGGAATCCAGCATCAATTGGGCGCGGACATCATCTTCGCGTTCGACGAACTGACGACGCTGTTGAATACCCGCTCCTATCAAGAAGAATCGCTGGCCCGCACGCAGGCGTGGGCTGTTCGCTGCCTGGCCGAGCACCGGCGGCTCACAACGGCAGAGGCGCGCCCGAACCAGGCACTGTTCGGTGTGGTGCAGGGCGCGAACTACGAGGACCTGCGTCGGCAGGCCTGCCGCGGCCTGGAGAGCATCGTCGACGGCGAGGGCCGCGGATTCGACGGCTATGGCATCGGGGGAGCGCTGGAGAAGCAGAACCTGGCTACCATCGTCGGCTGGTGCACCGACGAACTGCCCGACTCGAAACCCCGGCACCTGCTGGGCATCAGCGAGCCTGACGACCTGTTCGCCGCCATCGCCGCCGGGGCCGACACCTTCGACTGCGTGTCGCCGTCCCGGGTCGCGCGCAACGCCGCGGTGTATTCACCCGACGGCCGGTACAACATCACCGGTGCCCGCTACCGGCGGGACTTCACCCCGATAGACGCCGAGTGTGATTGCTACACCTGCGCTCATTACACCCGCGCGTATCTGCACCACCTGTTCAAGGCCAAGGAGATTCTGTCCGCGACGCTGTGCACGATCCACAACGAACGATTCATCATCTCCCTCGTCGACCGGATCCGGGTTGCGATCGGCACCGGTGAGTTCGGTGAGCTGCGCGATGAGTTTCTCGGTCGCTACTACGGCTCGCCGTGAAGCGCGGCAGGATGGGCGCCTTTTTCGGGTATTCCGCAGTAGCGGCGATAGTGCTTGCCGGTATCGCCGCGCTCCTGATCTTCCGGGATCGCAGTCCCAGCCGGCCGACGAACGCGGCCGGGGCAGAGCTTCGTGCTGCACGGGCTGTGGCCGCAGCCGTCCACCGAACAGTACTGCGAGGTCCCGAAGGGGACTCCCGACCACAACCGCAAACCCGTGTCGTTGCCGCCTGATCTTCAGGCGAGTCTGAAGTCAATGATGTCGGACTCCTCAGTCATGACGAATCATGAGTGGTACGCCCACGGAACCTGCTCCGGTATCGCGCCACCGGAGTATTTCGGTGTCGCCGCCGCACTTGCCGATCAGGCCGGTCGGGTGCTCGACCCGGTGTTACAGCAAGCTGCCGGCCAGCTGGTTTCGGCACGTGCGGTGCGTGCGACCGTCGACACACAGCTTGGTGCCGGCGCAGGTAAGCAAGTGGGGCTCACCTGCCGCGATGCGCCGGGGGTGGGAAGCATCGCCTACGAGGTTCGGTTCTCCCCTCTGCCGGTCGCCCAACTTCGGCGGGATGTGCCCTCGCTGGCCGACGCGCTCGCCGGGGGCCCGACGGTCGCTCCGGGGTGCGGCCAAGCAGGCGTTCCCTGAGGGCGTGCAGACTGAACAGGTGACCGCTTACACCCAGACACTGCTGACGCAGCTACTTGATCCCGCCCACCGCGCTGACCCGTACCCGGTGTACCGGCAGTTGCGGGAAAGCGGTCCTGCGCTGCTGCCGGAATCGAACCTGAGCGTGTTCGCCGGTTTCGTCGACTGCGACGAGGTGTTGCGGCATCCCGCGTCGTGCAGTGACCGGTTGAAGTCGACGGTCGCTCAGCGGGCCATCGCCGCCGGCCAGGAGGCGCGGCCGTTCGGCACCCCCGGCTTTTTGTTCCTGGATCCGCCGGACCACACCCGGCTGCGCAAACTTGTCAGTAAAGCGTTCTCGCCCAAAGTCGTCCGGGGACTCGAGCCCGACATCGCCGCGCTCGTCGATGGGTTGCTGGACAAGGTCGCCGACGCGGGCCGGTTGGAGGTGATCAGCGATCTTGCCTATCCACTGCCGGTCGCGGTGATCTGCCGGCTGCTCGGGGTGCCTGTCGAGGACGAGGCTCAGTTCAGCTGGGCCTCGGCTTTGCTGGCGCAGGGTCTGGACCCGTTCATCACGTTTACCGGTCAGCCTCAGGGGTTCGAGGAGAGGATGGAAGCTGGCCTGTGGCTCCGTGGATATCTGCGCGACCTGTTGGGACAACGCCGGGCGCATCCCGGCGAGGATCTGATGTCGGGGCTGATCGCGGTCGAGGAGGCAGGCGATCAGCTCACCGAGGATGACATCGTCGCTACCTGCAATCTGCTGCTCATCGCCGGCCACGAGACGACGGTGAACCTGATCGCCAACGGGGCACTGGCGATGCTGCGCCATCCGGAGCACTGGGCAGCACTCGGACAGGACTCCAGCCGCGCCTCGGCGATCGTTGAGGAGACGTTGCGTTATGACCCGCCGGTGCAACTGGTAGGCCGGATCGCGGGCGATGACATGACCATTGGAGATGTGCGAGTCCCGAAGGGCGACACCATGATGCTGCTACTGGCCGCCGCTCATCGCGACCCTGCGGTAACCGAGCGCCCGGATGAATTCGACCCCACTCGGGAGTCTGTTCGCCACCTTGCGTTCGGTCTCGGCCCGCATTTCTGCCTTGGTGCGCCGCTGGCCCGGTTGGAGGCGACCGTGGCGCTCTCCGCGCTGAGTAAGCGATTCCCGAAAGCGCGTCTCGACACAGATCCGGCCTATAAGCCCAACGTCACGTTGCGCGGGATGACCGGCCTCGATGTCGCGGTGTAACCCAGCCAGCGTCGCGAAATTGAGTACCGTGCTGCCATGAGGATTCTCCTGGTAGGTGCGGGCGGCGTCGGTTCTGCGTTCTGTTCGATTGCGGTCCGGCGGGACTTCTTCGAACACATCGTGGTGGCCGATTACGACGAGGCCAAGGCTCAACAGTCCGCCGACGCAGTGAACGATCCGCGGTTCAGTGCTACTCGCATCGACGCGAGTTCGGCCGATGCGATCGCGGCACTGGTGCGCGCCAAGGGCATCACTCATGTGGTCAACGCCGTCGACCCCCGGTTCGTGATGCCGATCTTCGACGGTGCGTTGGCCGGTGGCGCCGACTATCTCGATATGGCCATGAGCCTGTCGCAACGCCACCCGGACAAGCCATACGAGTTGACCGGGGTCAAACTCGGTGACGAGCAGTTCGCGGCCGAGCCTAAGTGGAAGTCGGCCGGTCGACTGGCGCTGGTCGGATTCGGTGTGGAACCGGGTCTCGCCAACGTGTTCGCGCGCTATGCCGCCGATGAGATGTTCAGCGATATCGAGGAACTCGGCGTTCGCGACGGTGCCAATCTGACCGTGGAGGGTTTCGACTTCGCGCCGTCGTTCTCCATCTGGACCACCATCGAGGAATGCCTCAACCCACCGGTGATCTGGGAGAAGGACCGCGGCTGGTACGTCACCGAACCATTCAGTGAGCCAGAGGTTTTCGACTTTCCGGAGGGCATCGGCCCGGTGGAGTGCGTCAACGTCGAGCACGAAGAGGTGCTGCTGATGCCGCGCTGGATCGACTGCAAACGGGTGACATTCAAATACGGCCTGGGCGAGGAGTTCATCGACGTGCTCAAGGTGTTGCACAAGATTGGCCTCGATCGCACCGCGAAGGTGAAGATTGGCTCCGATAAGGGCCCCGTGGAGGTAAGCCCGCGTGATGTCGTGGCGGCCTGCCTGCCCAACCCGGCAACCCTCGGTCCGAATATGAAGGGCAAGACCTGCGCCGGGGTGTGGGTCACCGGCACCGGCAAGAACGGCAAGCCCCGCTCGACCTACCTCTACCACGTGGTCGATAACGAGTGGGCGATGGCTGAGTACGGTCATCAGTGCGTTGTTTGGCAGACCGCGATCAATCCCGTTGTGGCGCTTGAACTTCTGGCTAACGGCACCTGGAGCGGCGTCGGCATCCTCGGACCCGAGTGCTTCGAGCCGGTGCCCTTCTTGGACCTGCTGACCTCCTACGGCTCGCCGTGGGGGCAGATGGAGCTACCGGTCTGAGTTCAGCGGTAGATCCACGGTTTCCGCGGCAGTCGCGCCGGGTCGAACCGGGTCAACAATTCCGTCATATTGGCCGCGGGCCAACCCAGTGACTCGGTGATCAACGCAAAGGCTTGCGCGGCGCCGAGTTCGGCGAGGGTCACGGCACCGTCGCGCTTGGCCAGTCGCTTACCGGCCGCATTGAGCGCCAGCGGAACGTGGGCGTATGCCAGTCGACGGTAGCCCAGCAACTCGGCGAGGTAGGCCTGTCGCGGCGCGGACGACAGCAGATCGTCACCGCGCACCACCTGATCGATGCCGGAGTGCGCGTCGTCCACCACGACGGCGAGGTTGTAGGCCGCCACCCCGTCACCGCGTCGCAGCACGAAGTCGTCGACCAGTCCGGTGTACGGCCCGTGCAGCAGATCGGTGACGGTGTGATCGGTCGCCTCGGCGCGCAGCCGCAGGGCCGGCGGGCGCCCGGCGTCCCGCGCGGTTGTACGTTGCGACTCGGTGAGTGTCCTGCATGTCCCGGGGTAGGCGCCCTCAGGGGCGTGGGG
>NZ_JAEMSG010000043.1 GCF_016462945.1 Mycolicibacterium sp.
TTCCGGCACTGATCTTCCTGGCCTTCACCGCCGGCGGTGCCGACGGCGCCTCGGATGGGTGGGCCATCCCGACCGCCACCGATATTGCGTTTGCGGTGGCGGTGCTGGCGGTGATCTCCACGCACCTGCCGGCGGCATTGCGCACCTTCCTGCTGACCTTGGCCGTGGTCGACGATCTGCTCGCGATCACCGTGATCGCGGTGTTCTTCACCGCCAAGATCAACCTCGGTGCGCTGCTGCTGGCGCTGGTTCCGCTGGCGGTGTTCGCGTTTCTCGTGCAGCGCCGGATCACCCCCTGGTGGCTGCTGATACCACTGGCGGCGCTCACCTGGGCGTTCGTCCACGAGTCCGGCGTGCACGCCACCGTCGCCGGCGTGCTGCTGGGCTTCACGGTCCCGGTACTGCCCAGCAAGACCGCTGACGAAGGCCTGGCCGAACGCTTCGAGCATGCGATGCGGCCCGTCTCGGCGGGTTTCGCGATACCGGTCTTCGCCTTCTTCGCGGCCGGGGTGAGCTTCGGCGGCTATGACGGATTCGTGACAGCCCTGCGCGACCCGATCGCCCTCGGCGTCATCGCCGGACTCGTCATCGGCAAGACCCTGGGAGTGTTCGGCACCACCCGACTGATCGCCGCGGTCACCCACGCAAGCCTGGACGCCTCGCTGCGCTGGATCGACGTCCTGGGCGTCTCCATGCTGGCCGGGATCGGGTTCACGGTATCGCTGCTGATCGGGGACTTGGCGTACGGCTCAGACCCGTCGCGGCTGGCCGTCATGAAGGTCGCGGTGCTCACCGGATCGGTGCTGGCGGCCGTCCTGGCCGGCATCCTGCTGCGAATCCGCAACCGGCACTATCGCGCGATCTTCGAACTGGAGACCGCTGATCCGGACTGCGATGGGGTGCCGGACGTCTATCTGGCTGGGCCGGAAGCCTCCGGCAACGATGGGTAGACTGCTGGGATGCTCGAACAGGTCCGCGGCCCTGCCGATCTGCAGCACCTTTCACAGGACCAGCTGACACAACTGGCGGTGGAGATCCGCCAGTTCCTGATCCACAAGGTCGCCGCCACCGGTGGCCACCTGGGGCCCAATCTCGGTGTGGTCGAACTCACCCTTGCGGTGCACCGCGTGTTCGACTCGCCGCACGACCCGATCATCTTCGATACCGGCCATCAGGCCTACGTGCACAAGATGCTGACCGGGCGCGCCGCCGACTTTGACACCCTGCGGTCCAAGGGGGGATTGTCGGGCTATCCGTCACGGGCTGAGAGCGATCACGACTGGGTCGAGTCCAGCCATGCCTCGGCGGCGCTGTCCTACGCCGACGGTATGGCCAAAGCCTTCGAACTGACCGGTCAGCGCAACCGGCACGTGGTTGCCGTCGTCGGTGACGGTGCGCTCACCGGGGGCATGTGCTGGGAGGCGCTGAACAACATCGCGGCGGCCAAACGCCCGGTCGTCATCGTGGTCAACGACAACGGCCGCAGTTACGCGCCGACCATCGGCGGTTTCGCCGACCATCTCGCCGGCCTGCGGCTGCAACCGGGATACGAGCGACTTCTGGAACGCGGCCGGGAAGCCCTGCGCGGCGTGCCGGTGATCGGCGAGGCCTGCTACCACGCGGTGCACAGCGTCAAGGCCGGGCTCAAAGACGCGATCTCTCCACAGGTGATGTTCACCGATCTGGGCATCAAGTACGTCGGCCCGATCGACGGACACGATGAGCATGCGGTCGAGAACGCACTGCGTCACGCCCGCGGCTTCAACGCCCCGGTGATCGTTCACGTGGTGACCCGCAAAGGCATGGGCTATCCGCCGGCCGAGAACGACGAGGCCGAACTGATGCATGCCTGCGGGGTCATCGATCCGCACACCGGACTGGCCACCACGGCCGCCGCACCGGGATGGACATCGGTGTTCTCCGATGCGCTGATCGCCTACGCGACCAAGCGCCGCGACATCGTGGCCATTACCGCCGCGATGCCGGGCCCGACCGGCTTGGCGGCCTTCGGTGAGCGGTTCACAGACCGGCTCTTCGATGTCGGTATCGCCGAACAGCATGCGATGACCTCGGCGGCCGGGTTGGCCATGGCCGGTATGCATCCGGTGGTGGCGATCTACTCCACATTCCTCAACCGGGCGTTCGACCAGGTCATGATGGATGTCGCGCTACATAAGTTGCCGGTCACCATCGTCTTGGATCGGGCCGGGATCACTGGAAACGACGGTGCCAGCCATAACGGTATGTGGGATCTGTCCGTGCTCAATATCGTGCCCGGCATCCGGGTTGCCGCCCCGCGCGACGGTGCCCGGTTGCGTGAAGAACTTGGCGAAGCACTTGATATCCACGATGGACCGACGGCGATCCGCTTCCCCAAAGGTGAAGTGGGCCAGGATATTCCAGCCATCGAGCGGATCGATGGGATCGACATACTGGCCCGGCCCGCTGAAGGTCTCGGCGAGGACGTCCTGATGGTCGCGGTAGGAACTTTTGCTGCGATGGCACTCAAGGTGTCCGAACGACTCCGCAAGCAGGGCATCGGCGTCACGGTAGTGGATCCGCGGTGGGTGCTGCCGGTGTCTGACGCACTGCGCCCGCTTGCCCGAGGGCACAGCCTGGTGGTCACTCTGGAGGACGGCGGCGTGCGCGGGGGAGTCGGCTCTGCGGTTTCGGCCTCGCTTCGCGCCGCGGATATCGACGTGCCATGCCGCGATCTTGGTGTGCCGCAACGCTTCCTGGACCATGCCGCCCGCAGCGAGGTTCTCGCCGAGGCGGGGCTGACTGAACAGAACGTGGCCCGTCAGGTCACCGGTTGGGTGGCCGCACTGGGCGCCCGCGACGAATCAGTCGCCGAGCAGGTCGACTGACTCGTCGTCGTCGCGGCTCAGGGCTGCTGATAGGGCCGCCGACAGCGCGGGCACTACCAATTCCCGCTGCCAGTTACGCGCCCCGCCGACCCTCAGGAACTCCGCGACGGTGCCGCTGACGTCGGCGGTGTCGGTCCAGTCCCAGCACAATCTGCGCACCAGGTCCGGGGTGACCAGGTTTTCGGTCGGCACTCCGACCCGCTGCGACAGCTCACCCAGCGCCGACCGGGCCGCGTCCAGGTACGCCACTGCCTCCGGTTTGCGCTTGGCCCACCGAACGGGAGGCGGGGGTCCGTTCACGGCTTCTGCGGCATCCGGCGGATCGTCGTTGCGGCGGGCCGACTCAAGGGCATCCAGCCACACTCCGGCGGTGCGGCGCTGTTTGGGGCCGCTGAAGATCGGTAGCGCGGTGAGTTCATCCACGGTCTTGGGGTCTGCCAGTGCGGCGGCGATGATAGCCGAGTCGGGCAGGATGCGTCCGGGAGCGATATCACGTTTACGTGCGATCCGATCGCGGGCGGTCCACATCTCGTGCACCGCGGCAAGTCCCTGAGTGGTCCGAACCTTATTGATTCCCGATGTCCGGCGCCAGCGATCGCGGCGGGTCGGCGTGCTTTCGGCACGGCGCAGGTATTCGAATTCCTCTGCCGCCCAATCGGTTTTGTTCTGGCCGGCCAGGACGGCGGCGACTTCGGAGCGCAACTCGATTAACACCTCGACGTCGAGTGCCGCATAGTTCAGCCAGGCATCCGGCAGTGGGCGTTTCGACCAGTCAGCCGCCCCATGGCCTTTGGCCAGACCCAGACCGAGCAGCCGCTGCACCATGGCGGCCAGGTTGACGCGGTCGAAGCCGGCCAGTCGGCCCGCCAGTTCGGTGTCATAGAGCGCGGGTGGGTGCAGGCCCACTTCTGCCAGGCAGGGCAGGTCCTGGTCGGCGGCGTGCAGGATCCACTCGTTCGTTGCCAGCACATCGGCCAGTGGCCTGAGGGCATCGAGCGGGCTGCCGCCGTGGTTGACCGGGTCGATCAGGACCGTTCCGGCACCGGCGCGCCGGATCTGGATCAGGTATGCGCGGTTGGAATACCGGAAACCGGATGCCCGTTCGGCATCCATGGCAAACGGGCCGCGGCCGGTCGCCAATTTCTCTGCGGCCCTTGCGATCTCGAGAGCACTGACCGATACCGCGGGCACGCCTTCAGACGGGCAGGCCAGCGGGGTGGGTTCGGGTTCAGCCGGTGCCCCGTCATTGGTTGCTGTATCGGGATCGTCGCGTTCGGACATCTCAGGCGCGTGAGCGGGAGCTCAGATCGGTCACCCCGGTCGGCGGCAGCCCCGCCGCGTGTTCGAGAACCTCGCAGAACGCCTCGACATGGATCCCCAACGCCAGCGTGGTGGCAGTCCACGAGGCCCGGATCTCCAGCTGATGGGCGCGCGGCGGCCCGGAGATGTCGCCGTAGCGCACCGAGGTGGTGGCGGTGACCGTTCCGCCCAGTGCGGTGACGTGTTCGGCCCGCGATTCCAGGGCGTCCACCAGCCAACTCCAGGCGACCTCGGGCAGCAGTGGGTCGACGGCTTCCGCCGGGTCCAGGTCGGCCTGGATGAAGGCGACCAATCGCATGGTGCCGTCCCAGGCCTCGGCACCGTCGGGGTCGTGCAGCAGGATCAGGCGGCCGAACGCGTCGCCCTCGGAGCTTTCGGGGACGATCTCGCCCTCGGGGCGGCGGACCTCCGCGCCCAGCGCGTAGCTGAATGGCGCGAGGCGCTGAGGTGGCCGGATCGGGCCGAGCTCGATCTCTGACCGGACCTCGGCGGCGTTCATCGCCGCCACCGCCTCGCGGAACGGGGTCGGCTCCGCACTGGTCACGCCGATTGACGCTAGCCCCCCCGGGGGGAGGGCACAGGCAGGCGCGCCGTGGGTGGTGAACCGGCCGACGGGGCCGTGGCAGCATTGTCGCGGTGAGCACCCGACGCCATCTGCCCGAGGCGCCCTACCTGGCCGCCGCCACCGGCCAGGCACCCACCCGGGCCCCGGTCTGGTTCATGCGCCAGGCCGGCCGGTCATTACCGGAGTACCGCGCGCTGCGGGCGAAGAACACCATGATGGAGGCGTGTTTCGACGCGGACTTGATCTGCGAGATCACCCTGCAGCCGGTTCGTCGGCACGGTGTCGATGCGGCGATCCTGTTCTCCGACATCGTCGTCCCGCTGCGCGGCGCGGGCATTGATTTGGATATCGTGCCCGATGTGGGGCCGGTGATCGCCCGCCCGATCCGCTCCGAGGCAGACATCAAGTCCATCAAATCCCTTGACCTGCAGCGGATCGGCGCCGTCGCGGATGCCGTGGGGTTGCTTGTCGGGGAATTGGGCGAGATTCCCCTCATCGGCTTCGCCGGCGCACCGTTCACCCTGGCCTCCTACCTGGTGGAGGGCGGACCGAGCAAGCTCCATGAGCGCACCAAGACGATGATGCTCGCCGAGCCTTCCCTGTGGCACTCGTTGATGCAGGCGCTGACCGATGTGACCATCGAATTCCTGCGGGTCCAGTTGGATGCCGGAGTGGATGCCGTCCAGCTGTTCGATTCCTGGGCGGGAACCTTGTCGCTGGCCGACTACCGGACCTACGTGTTGCCGCACAGCACACGCGTGTTCGCCGCACTGGCCGGCTTCGGTGTGCCGATGACTCATTTCGGGGTCGGCACCGCCGAACTGCTGGGTGCGATGGCTGAAGCGGTTTCGGGCCACGGCGCTCCGGCTGTGGTCGGCGTCGATTGGCGCACCTCGCTGGCCGACGCGACCGAGCGGGTGGGTGCCGGAAAAGCGTTGCAGGGCAACCTCGATCCGGTCGTCCTGCTGGCGGGGTGGGCCGCTGTCGAGAAGGCCGCGCGGTCCGTGGTCGATGACGGTCGCCGCGCCGTGAGTGCCGGTGCCGGTGGGCATATCTTCAATCTGGGTCACGGTGTGCTCCCGGTGACCGACCCCGAACTGCTGACCGACCTGGTGGCCCTGGTGCATTCGTTGTGAGATCTGGTGGGCAGGGGTCAAAGCTGCGCTATTGCGTTGTGGGCGGCGGGATTTCAGGCCTCGTGGCCGCCTATCGGATTCGGAGTGCTCTCGGCGACGGTGCCGATATCACCGTCTTCGATCCGGCGGATCGACTCGGCGGCGTCCTGCGCACCGAACAACTCGCCGGTGTGCCGGTGGATATCGGCGCCGAGGCGTTCATCGCCCGCCGGCCCGAGGTGCCCGCTCTGCTCGCCGAACTCGGTCTGGCAGACTGCCAGATCGGCACCACTGGGGTGCAGACCACGATTTACAGCCAGGCCCGGTTGCATCCGCTGCCGGCCGGCACCTTCAATGGCATCCCGACCTCGGCGGCCTCGATGGCTGGTCTGGTCGATGAGGCCACCTGCGCCCAGATCGCCGCCGAGCCAGACCGTCCGCTGCGCTGGCGACCCGGCGCTGACCCGGCACTCGGCGAACTTGTGTCGGACCGCTTCGGTAAGCAGGTGGTGGCCCGCTCGGTCGATCCGCTGGTGACCGGGGTGTACGCCGGATCGGCAGCCGGCATCGGCACCCGTTCGGCGGTACCCGCCCTGGCCGCCGCCCTGGATGCCGGCGCGCCAAGTGTGACCGAGGCAGTCCGGCGGGTGATGCCGGGCGCCGGCGCCGGGCCGGTTTTCGGTGCCATCGCCGGCGGGTACCAGGTGCTGCTCGACGAACTCGTTGCCCGTGCCGGGGCGCAGTGGGTCCAGGCACCGGTCTGCCGGATCATCGCGGAGGGCTCGGGCTGGAATCTCGCTGATGACACCGGCCGAACCTGGCCGGCCGATGCGGTCGTGCTCGCGGTACCGGCGCCGCGGGCGGCCGCATTACTCAACGGTCCGGCGCCGCGGGCGGCGGCGGCGGCGGCACGGATCCGGGTGGCTTCCGCCGCTGTGCTGGCGATGGCTGTCGGGGCTGCAACGCCCTTCCCGCCACGGTCCGGGGTGCTGGTGGCGACTGGAGAACGCTTGCGCGCCAAGGCGATCACACTGTCGACCCGTAAGTGGGGCGCACGCGGCGACGCCGAACTGGTGCGGATGTCATTCGGCCGGTTCGGCGACGATATTGCCCGCGCCACGTCAGATCACGACCTGCAGGCATGGGCGGTCGAAGACCTGGCGACGGTGTTCGGTAACACCGTCGACCCTGTCGACGTTCTCGTACACCGCTGGATCGACGCGCTGCCTCAGTACGCTCCCGGCCATGGCGATCTGGTTACCGAGATACGCGCTGACATGCCACCCACCCTTGCGATAGCGGGTAATTACCTCGACGGCGTCGGCGTGCCCGCGTGTGTGGCCGCGGCCGGTCGGGCAGCCGGGGCGGTGGTGGCCGCCACCGCATAGGACCGGCGGCGATCGCCCGTGGCACCATGGAGACCATGGCGAAACTGGATTACAACACACTCAACGCCACGATCCGCTACGTCATGTTCTCAGCGTTCGCGGTGCAGCCCGGTGTGCTGGGCTACGACGAGGGTGCCCGCGCCGCGGTGATCGATGAGACCGCGACATTCCTCAAACAGCAGGAGGACGGCGGCGTGGTGGTCCGCGGTCTGTACGACGTGGCCGGGATGCGGGCCGACGCCGACTTCATGATCTGGACGCACGCCGAGCGCCTCGAGTCACTGCAGGCGACCTACAGCGACTTCCGGCGCACCACCACACTGGGGCGGGCCGCCACACCGGTATGGAGCAGCGTCGCCCTGCATCGGCCGGCCGAGTTCAACAAGAGCCACGTCCCGGCGTTCCTGGCGGGTGAGGAGCCGGGAAACTATGTGTGCGTCTACCCGTTCGTGCGCTCGCTGGAGTGGTACCTGCTGCCCGACGCGGACCGCCGCAAGATGCTGGCCGACCACGGCATGGCCGCCCGCAGCTACAAGGACGTCCGCGCCAACACCGTGCCCGCCTTCGCGCTGGGCGACTACGAGTGGATCCTGGCCTTCGAGGCCCAGGAGTTACACCGGATCGTGGACCTGATGCGTGATCTGCGGGCCACCGAGGCCCGCCTGCACGTCCGCGAGGAGATCCCGTTCTTCACCGGCCCGCGGGTCGGTGTCGAGGAACTCGTCACCAGCCTGCCCTGATTGCCGGAGCGTCACTCGCTGGCCGGAACCAGCTTCAGCGAGATCGAGTTGATGCAATACCGCTGGTCGGTGGGTGTGGGGTAGCCCTCTCCGCTGAAGACGTGACCGAGATGGCTGTGACAGTTGGCGCACAGTACCTCGACTCGCCGCATGCCCAGTGTGTCGTCGGTGTGCAGGATCACCGCGTCGGAGTCCGCCGGATCGAAGAACGACGGCCAACCGCAGTGGGATTCGAATTTTTCGGTGCTGCGGAACAGTTCGGTGCCGCAGGCGCGGCACTCGTACACACCCTCGGTCTTGGTGTCGGTGTACTCACCGGTGAAGGCACGTTCGGTGCCCGCCTTGCGCAGCACCTGATATTCCTCGGCGTTGAGCCGCCTGCGCCATTCGTCGTCGGTCAATTGGAGCTTGGGATGAGGAATCGAACTCATGCGACCACGGTAGCGCGGCCGGACTTCGGCGTCATCCACGCCGGGTCGATACCGTCGTCAAGACGCCCTTCGTCCTTGGCGTCGAGATAGCGGAAGTACAGCACGCAGAACACCACGATCAGCATCAGCGACCAGCCATAGGTGATCTTCAGGTACTCCAGGAACCGTCCGGTGGTGGGCCAGCGCCACATCAGCCAGCGGTCCATGGTGAGAAATCCGTAGGTCGCCAGCCAGGCCGGCCAGTTGCGCAGCACCGAGTTTCTCAGCACCACCGTCATCAGGAACGGAAACAGCATCATCGAGTAGTAGCCCTGAGCCAGCGACAGCACCAGCCATGAGGCGATCAGCAACACCCCCGATGAGGTCAGCATCCAGAACAGTGGATCGCGGGTGCGGTAGTAGCGGGTGAGTAGCCAGAGGCTGAGCGCGGCCAGCACGACGAAGCCGACCCGCAGTGCGGTGATGAGCCACATCGGCAGCCCGTAGTACACGCCGTTGCCCAACACCGAGCTGTTGAAGTAGTCGCGGGTGGACAGGATGTAGGGCAGGGTTCGGTGGATGAAGTTCGTCCGGTCGCTCACCAGCGGCCAGGCCGCCACGTTGAATGCCACCGGCACCGCGACGGCCGCGATCAGGGTGCGCCACTGCCGGTTGAGCAGGGGGAGCAGTAGCAGGACCGCCAGCACCGGCTTGACCACCAGCGAGAGACCAATCGCGATGCCCGCCAACCATTGTCGGCTCACTCGACCGTCCAGCATCCAGCGTAGGAACAGCACCTCGGCCAGCAGGATGCACCCGTTGATATTGGTGAACACCAGGGTGTTGGTGACCGACTCGGTGCAGAACATCGCCACCAGCAGAGCCGGAAGCGCCACCGAGGTCAGCGGAAAGTTGACCAGCCGCACCAGCAGGCAGGCGGCCAGGATGATGGCCAGGGTGTTGATGAGGATGAACCAGTTGCGTGCGGCGAACTCGCTGTCGAGGTAGCCGAACGGCGCCATCAGCAGGGTACCGCCCGGCGGGTACAGATAGTGCGGGTCAACCTGGTCGAATTGCTCGTTGTAGATCGCAACGCCGGCCCGGAAGTTGCGGGCGGCACGGTAGACCGGTGCCCAGTCGTCGGTGATATAGCCGTTGGATGTCAGCACATAACCGCGGTGGATGATCGACATGATCGCGATCGGCCAGAGCGCTGTGCGTACGACAGTCGCTGTGCTGGGGGGGCTGGTGCGTGGACGAAACGCGGTCAGCAGACGAGAGGGCACTGCCACGACCGCACGGTACACCGGTTGGATCGTTCGGTCCGTGAGGCGCTCAGGCAGGGCAGAAGGTGTCGGTCGGCGGGAGCTTGCCGGCCTCGAGATAACCCAGAACCGGCGGCAGCGCACACGCCGAGTAGATGCTGGCGCCGTGTCCGATTCCCTGCCACATCACCCGCTTGCCGGTCGCACCGGCGTTGAGGACGGTGGCCGCTGTCGCCGGTACCCCCTGAGCGCCCACGATCGGATCGTTTTGCACGCCGAGCAGTAGCACGTCGACTTTGAGGCCTTTGGGGTCCTTGGGCGGGGAGCCACTCGGCCAGTTGAGGCACTTGACCATGTTCAGCGCGGCGACGGTGCCGAACTGCGGGTACAGCTTGCCCCAGGCGACGACGAGCTCGCGCACCCGATCCGGGGTGGGGCGGCTGAGCGCGTCGCTGCAGGTGTTCACGAACTGGCCGTCGGTACCGCGGATGGCGTCGGCCTGGTTGATCAGGCTGTTGAGCTGGTTGGTGTCACCGGTGCGGGCGGCGGCAAGGGTGTTGGCCAGCTTGACGGTGCTACCGATGCGATCACCACTCGGGTAGCCCAGCGCGGTGATGATGGCGTTGGCCAGGACCGCAACCGACGCGCCTGCCGGGCCGCGGCCGGCGCGCGCGCTGTTCAGCAGCGCGTCGACGGCGCCCTTCGGGTCGGGTCCGAGCGCACAATTGACCGCGACGCATTGGACGGCGAAGGCATCCAGCGCCCCCTGCTGGGCCTTCACCTGCTCCTCCGCAGCGGCTTCGGCCGCCACCGCGGGCGGAATGGGGGAGTCGAGCACCAGTCGCGCGACCTTCTCGGGGTGCGAGCCGGCGTAGGCCAACGCCACCTGCGCGCCGTTGCCGACACCCATCAGCGCCAGCCCGGGCACGTCCCAGGTGCTGCGCAACCTCTCGAGGTCCTCGGCGGCGCGGGCGTTGTCATACGCCGAGTCGCCGGGAGCGATCGCATCGGTGCACCCGGTGGTGGCGGTCGTCGTGATCGCGCCGAGGCTGGCCACCGGGTCGTCGCCGGAGGTGAACTGCGCCTGTTCGCGCATCTCCTGGCGGTCGAATGCATCTCGGCAATCGATCGGACTCGACATCCCCATCCCGCGTCGGTCCACCGCCACGATGGGCCGGGTTTTGAGAACGTCGGTGCCCGAACGCGACAGCCATACCGGCAGCTGCAGTGATGACGGCAGATCGGAACCGGTAGTGAACACCAGTGGGCCCGCATCCGGTGGAGTCTGCACCGACCGGGCCCGCACGACACCGATGCTCAGGGTGCCGGTCGCTCCGCTGACCGGGTCCAGATCGGCGTCGTAGTTGGCGCACTCCAGCGCCACCCCGGGGATCGCCGGGGTGCCGGCATCCCCGAACTCCTTGGCGGTGCAGTCCTTCCACACCAAATCGTTTTTGGGCGCGACGATCGGGGTTGGCCCGCCGGCCCCTGTGCTGGTGGTGGGACCGGCGCCGGGATTTCGGGCCGCGTCACTGGCGAACTGTGGATTGGCCGCCAGCCACGGCGCGCATCCGCTCAGCAAACCCGACATCACAGTGCCCACGGCAACCGCCGCTGTGACCCGACGATGCCGACGCATGACCACCACAGTAGCGACCCGGCACGCGCGCTCAGTTGGCGCGGACGTAGCGCGTGTACAGATAACCGTCCGCGTCGGCGATGAGATGTGCGCGGCGCATGCGCACGAGCACGTTGGCGGCTCCGGCGGTGATGCGCACCGCACCCCCGCCCACGACCATGGGAGCTGACGTCAGGCACATCTCATCGAGGAGATCCGCCTCGACGAAGGCGCCCAGCAGAGTCGGTCCACCCTCGTTGAGCACCCGCCGCAGGCCTCGCTCAGCCAGCCTGGCCAGGGCGACGGCCAGGTCGACCTGGTGCGGGTCGGCACCGGAGCACGCGATGACCTGAGCGGCGGACCCCAGGCGCGCGCGAGCATTGCCCGCATTGCCGGCACAGGTGAGGACCAACGGCGGAACCTCGGACAGGGTCAGTACCGGCAGATCGTGTTCAACAACACCGGAGCGGGTGACCAGCGCGAGGGGAGGGACCTCCGATTGGCCGCGGTGTTGCCGTCGCTGACGCTGGGGTGCGGTCATCCGCGCGCCGCCGTAGTTCTCCGCTCTGGCGGTACCGGCCCCGACCACGATCACGTCGGCCAGTTCGCGCTGCACCGCGAACAGGCGCCGATCGCCGGCCCCGCCGAGACCGCCGGAGGTGCCGTCGGTGGTGGCGCCGCCGTCGAGGCTGCTGATCGCGTTGCCGCGCACCAGCGATTGGTGTGACTCGGGGTAGGCGTACAGCTGATACAGCCGCTCGTCGTCCACCGGTGCACCGTCACCCAGCAGCGTGAAGCGTGTCCCGTCGGCGTCATCCATGCCGATGATTGCAGCACGTCCTCCCGAGTCGCGTCGATACAGTGCCAGCTATGACGCCGCCTATGACGTCCCCCGCGACGTCCCCTGCGACGTCCCCCGCGACCGGGCATCTGGTGGACCGTCATCCAGAAGTGTCGCCGGAGCGGCTGATCGCCCAACTCGTGCCGCCGCCGACTTTCATCGACGTCAGCTTCGCCAGCTACCGGCCCGATCCGGCCGAACCCACCCAGTCCGCGGCCCTGGCATCCTGCCGCGCCTTCTGCGCGGAGGCGATCCGTCGTCGGGCCGGCCGCAAGAAGCTGTTCGGTCGCCGCGAGACGCTGCCCGGCGTCGGTCTGTATCTCGACGGCGGGTTCGGGGTCGGCAAAACGCACCTGCTGGCGTCGGTGTACCGGAGCGTTCCCGACACCGACCTCAAGGCGTTCGCCACCTTCGGTGAACTGACCCAACTGGCAGGGGTTTTCGGATTCACCGAGTGCATCGAATTGCTGGCCGACTACACCATGGTGTGTATCGACGAATTTGAACTCGACGATCCGGGTAACACCACGCTGATCTCGCGGCTGCTGTCCCAACTGGTGCAGCGTGGCGTCTCGGTCGCCGCGACGTCGAACACCCTGCCCGAACAACTCGGCGAGGGCCGTTTCGCCGCACAGGACTTCCTACGTGAAATCACCACGCTGGCAAGCATTTTCACCACCGTCCGGATCGAGGGCCCCGACTACCGGCATCGCGGCCTGCCCCCAGCGCCCGAGCCACTGTCCGATGACGAGGTGAGAACGCGGGCCGCGCAGGTACCCGGCGCGACACTCGACGACTTTGACGCGCTGTGCGCCCACCTGGCCACCATGCATCCCTCTCGGTACCTGACCCTGATCGAAGGGGTGTCCGTCGTGCACATCACCGGTGTGCACCCGATCGATGACCAGAACGTCGCGCTGCGACTGGTCTCGCTGACCGACCGGCTCTACGACGCCGGCATACCGGTGGTGTCCTCGGGGACGAAACTCGACACGATCTTCTCGGCAGAAATGCTGGAGGGCGGGTATCGCAAGAAGTACCTGCGGGCCACCTCGAGACTGTTGGCCCTGACGAATAAGAGCTAAATCGCGCGCACCATGACGAAGTCGCTCTCCAGAGTCGCGCCCACCCGGAACGTGCGCGTGCCGGTGACGTCGAAACCATGCTTGCGGTAAAAGCGTTGCGCGCGAGAGTTGTTCTGGTTGACCCCCAGCCACAGGGCTCGCATGTGCTGCGCGGAGGCCCAGGAGATCCCGGCTTCCATCAGTTCCCCCGCCGCACCGCGGCGATGCCAGTCGGGCAGCACGTACATCTTGGACACTTCCACCGCGGGTCGCTGCTCGATGCAGCCTGCGATGACCGGATCGTTGCCGATGCCGCGAACGAGCATGGCGTAGCCAATGATGCGCCCCTCGTCGACGGCCGTGAGCACCCGTCGATCGGGATCCGCAAGATACTCCCCGAAACGCTGCGCCGACAGGTTGGCGGCGATGAAGGCCTCGATATCGCCGGCGGCCACTGACGGGGGGCAGGCCAGCGGAAAGGTGATCGCGGCGACGTCGGCCAACGCGGCAGCGTCGGTGCTCACGGCGACGTCGACCCGCACCGGCATGTGCCCTCCTGTTTCCATCATGGTCGGGTCGATAGGAGCAGGTCAAACGGTATGTATCAGTCGACTCGCCCTTCGGCGCGGCTTCCGGGGAACCGTGTTCAGCGACGTTACGATGCCGGTCAATGGACAGATCGGAGGGATGATGAGAATGCAGAGCCACGGCAGATTCTGGGTGGCCATGTGTGGTGCGGCACTCGGTACGGGCGCACTTCTCGTCGGTGTCCCGGCGGCCCCGGTTCGCGCCGGTCAGACCTGCCCCGTCGGGCAGATCGAGGATGCCTCCACCCCGGGCTTCCAGTGCATATCGTCCTGCCCGGCCGGGATGCTGATCGACGCGGTGACGCGCACGTGTGTGGTCGCACCGGGTCTGCCGCCACCACCGCTTCCCTGACGTCGAGGTCCCGTTTGGCGATCCGCCACACCGACCCTGCCCGGGTTTCATAGACTCCGACCATGGCAGGCCTGCATAAATCCCAAGAACGGCTCGACACCGGCACGATCGACAGCCGGGCGTCGTCGGTTCCCCGCATGTTCCTCGATCGTGTCGCGGCTACCCCGGCCGCCGAGGCGTTCCGGTATCACGAGAACGGCGGATGGACCAGCGTTACCTGGCAGCAGGTCGGCGACCGGGTCGACCTGATTGCCGCGGGCCTGATCGCACTGGGTATCAACCCCGAAGAGCGGGTCGCCCTGGCTTCGGGCACCCGGTACGAGTGGGTGGTCGTCGACTTCGGCATCCTGGCGGCGGGGGCGGCGACCACCACCGTGTACCCGACCACCCACGCCGAGGACGTGTCGTTCATCGTGGCCAACTCGGGCAGCCGGATCGTCGTTGCGGAGGATCAGAAGCAGGTCGATAAGCTCGTCGCCCACCGCGCCGAGCTGCCCGCCGTGGACAAGGTCGTGGTGATCGACGGTGCCGGTGACGGTGACTGGGTGATCACCCTGGATGAGCTTGAGCAGCGCGGCAAGCAGTTGCTCGCTGACTCACCGTCGGTGGTGACCGATCGGATTGCCGCGATTCGCCCCGATCAGCTGGCCACGCTGATCTATACGTCCGGCACCACTGGGAAACCCAAGGGTGTGCGGCTGACCCAGGACTCCTGGACCTACACCGCTGCCGCCATGGACGCCCTCGGGGTGCTCTCCGATAAAGACCTGAACTACCTGTGGCTGCCGCTGGCGCATGCCTTCGGCAAGGTCATGCTGTCGTTGCCGCTGGCAATCGGCTTCACCACCGTCATCGACGGCCGGGTGGACAAGATCATCGAGAACCTCACCGTCATCAGGCCGACCATCATGGGCGCGGTGCCGCGCATCTTTGAGAAGGTGCACGGCCGGATCAACGAAATGGTGACCAAGGAGGGCGGCGTCAAGAAACGCCTCTTCGACTGGGCAACCGGTGTGGGCGTGCAGATGTCGCGGGTCAAACAGGCCGGTGAGCGTCCGTCGCCGTTGCTGCTGGCGCAGCACAAACTTGCCGATCGACTCGTGTTGTCGACCATCCGGGATCGGTTCGGCGGTCGGATGCGGTTCTTCATCTCCGGATCGGCCGCGCTCGACCGAGAGATCGCCCAGTGGTTTGACGCCGTCGGCGTCATCGTGCTCGAGGGCTACGGTTTGACCGAGACGTCAGCCGCCTCCACGATCAACCGGCCCGCCGCCTACCGGTTCGGCACTGTCGGGTGGACGCTACCGCAGACCGACGTCAAGATCGCCGAGGACGGCGAGATCTTGTTGAAGGGCCCCGGCGTGATGGACGGCTACCACGACCTACCGGAGGCGACCGCCGAGGCCATCGACGCTCAGGGCTGGTTCCACACCGGTGACATCGGCGAGCTCGATGCCGAGGGGTTCCTGCGGATTACCGACCGCAAGAAGGACATGTTCAAAACCTCGCAGGGTAAGTACGTCGCCCCGTCGGCCATCTCGGCGAACTTCAAGGCGGTCTGCCCATACGCCAGCGAGATCATCGTCTACGGCGAGGGCAAGCCGTACTGCGTCGCGCTGGTCAGCCTGGAGGCCGAGGCGATTCAGCAGTGGGCTGGCGACAACGGACTGGGCGGCAAGTCGTTCAGCGAGATCGCCCGTGACGAGAAGACCCGCGCAATGGTTGACGGCTACGTCGAGCAGCTCAACAAGCACCTCAACCGCTGGGAGCAGGTTAAAAAGTTCTCGATCATCGACCGGGAACTGACGGTCGAGGCCGGCGACCTGACGCCCAGCCTCAAGCTCAAGCGCAAGTCGGTGGTGGACAACTTCCACGACAGCATCGACCAGCTCTACGTCTAGCTCGGCCCGGAGACTTCCGGTCTCGGCGTCGGCATCGTAGTGTTGGTACGCACGAGGTTGGCGTGACAGTTGGGGAGTACGGGATGAGGCGGTATCGCACTGTGATGTCGGCCGTTGCCGCCGTCGGGGTCGCACTTGCGCCCGGGGTCGCCCACGCGGATGTGATCACGCCTGAGTTGGAGGTTCCGTGCTCGGCTGATCTGGCCGGCACTATGACACTGCTGCCGGATGGGCAGACCTATGTGGTCTGCCAGGAGGAGATCGGCTCCGGTTTCGCCTGGACGGCGGCGCCAGTGCCGTTCGAGCCGAACACCGCGTGGCTCAGTTACGGGCCGGGAATCAATCTGCACGGCCAGGCGATGCGCAACCCCAATCTGTCCTCAGGTCAATGGACCGCCACACCCCAGGATCCTCAGACCGGATGCCGCGCCCAGCAGCAGACCGTGGTCGCAGCCGGGGTACTGGCGGCACCGCAGGTGTTTCAGGGCGAGCCGGGCCAGCCGCTGTCGATGGAGATGCTGCCGAAGCTGTTCTATGTCGAACTCTCCGGGTACTGCCTCTGGACCGAGGACTGACCCCGGCAGGATTTGTCGGCCGCGGTAACTTCCTCACCCACCGAAAGGACGCGCGGATGACCGATGATGCGGCACGCTTTGGCGATCCCAGGATTCCGGCTGAGACGATCACCTCTCAATCGCACCTGTTTCATCTCAGCGCCGAGCCTCCCGAAAGGCACGACGGGGGCTCGTTTCAGCAGGCACACGAGGACAACTTCCCGATCCTCAAGGGCCAGGAGGCCAGCATCGTGCTACTCACTTTGCAGCCCGGCAGAATCCGCGAGCCGCACTGGCATCCCAGCGCCTGGGAGCTCAACATCGTCATCAGCGGCGTCGCGGCCTGGGTCGTAATCGATGGGAACGGCAACCACGAGAGCTTCGACCAACATGTCGGCGACGTCGTATTCGCGCCGCAGGGTTCATTCCACTATTTCGAGAACCGCGGCCCGGCCGACATGAAGATCGTGATCATCCAAAACACCAGTGCGCCCGAGGACAAAGACAACATCGGCATCGGTGAATCTCTGAGCAGGGTGCCACCCAGGGTGCTGTCGGCCGTCTTCGGTGTTCCCGCTGAGACCTTCAACTCCTTCAAAAAAATCGACAAGTCGATCGTGATCCTGCGCGCGACGTAGATCGCCGGTCCTATCGGGGGGCGGTATCGGGATAGAACTGGTCGTTGTCTTTACAGATCGCAACCCACTCCTCGGGGGTGAAGGCCAACCGGCCCGCTGCAACTTCGCCGAGGAGTTCGAAATAGCCTTCCCGAGGTGCGCCGGGGGTGAACAGAATGAGCATCGACGCCGGCCCGTGGTCATTGCGGAAGCTGTGGATGCCGCCCTTGGGTACGAATAGGAAGTCACCCGGCCCCGTTTCGTGTTCCTGGGCCCCGTCGAACAGGGTGACGATTCCGGACAGCACGAAGAATGACTCCGAGATCGAGCGGTGGAAGTGCGGCGCGGGACCCGTCGCCTGATCGCCGAAGTCCCAGCGGTACAGCCCGAACTCCCCGGCCGACTGCGCGGCTGTTGTGAGGTAGGAGACTCGGACTCCGCTTTCCATGAGGATGTCTGCCTCACCGGTGGCGGGGCGAAGCGTGGCAATGGTCTCACCGGTGTCGCCGAAATACACGGATTCGGGGTAACTCATTACCGGATGCTAGTCGGGGTCATAGCGATTACGATCACCGCAACAGGAACACGGCGAAATGTTGTGGTCGCCATGCAGGTATCCCTCAGGAGGTATGGATGAGCAGCAATCTCGAGGACAGCCCGGGTGCAGCCCCCGGTGACCATCGGCCCACAGAGCGCGATAGCGCAAAGTTGAAGGCCGGCGCCGTCGGCTTATTCGGTGTGCTGTTCATGGCGGTGGCCAACGCGGCGCCCATCACGGCGATGAGCTTCAACGTCCCGATCGCCGTCGGCTACGGCAATGGCATCGCCGTCTCCGGCGGTTACCTGTTCGCCACGATCGTCCTGACCATCTTCACCCTCGGCTTCGTCGCGATGGCCCGCCACGTCACCACGGCCGGTGCCTTCTACGGGTTCATCTCTCAGGGCCTCGGCCAGATCTGGGGCATGGCCTCGGGCCTTCTCGCCACGGTCGCCTATGTCATCTTCGAGGGATCCCTGATCGGCGGCTTTGCCTACTTCGCCGCACAGTACGTCTTTCAGCCGTTGGGAATAACGGTCAACTGGCTGATCATCGGGATCGCGGCTGCGGTCGTCATCGCGCTGCTGACCTACTACTCCATCACCCTGGCCGCGAGCTTGCTCAGCGTCACCCTGGTGTGTGAGGTGCTGCTGCTCTTCGCCGTGGGCGTGTCGGTGCTCTTCAAAGGTGGCCCCGATGGTTTCGCCGCCGGTAAGACCGTGAATCCGGCAGCGGGCTTCAGCAACCTCCCGGAGAATGCGTTCGGCAGCGGCGTCACCGCAGGCGTCGCCGCCATCGGCATCTTCTTCGCCTTCTGGTCCTGGATCGGCTACGAGACGACCGCCGTGTACGGCGAGGAGTCGAAGAACCCGAAGCGCAACGTACCCCGAGCCACCATCATCGCCGTGGTCGGCCTCGGCCTCTTCTACACCTTCATGTCGTGGATGGTAGTGGTAGGCAACGGTTTTCAGCAGTCCGTCACGGTCTCTGCCGGCACCACTCCCATCGACCTGTGGCTCAATCTCGTCAACGCGAACCTGGGCGGGCTGCTGGAGAACGTCTACAAGCTGCTGGTTGTCATCGGATCCTTTGCGTGTGCCATGGCGTTCCACAACGCTGCCAGCCGTTACATCTACGCGATGGGCCGGGAGAGCATGACATCCTTCGTGCGGTCGTCACTCGGCGCAGTCAACGCCAAGCATGGCTCTCCCGCCAACGCCTCGTTGGTGCAGACCGTGATCACCATCGTGCTGATGACTCTGTTCGCCTTCTTCACTAACGTGTACGTGCCCGACGACAGTGGCACCCCGGTGGCCACGCCGGACCTGATTCCCTACG
Source organism: Mycolicibacterium sp. (assembly GCF_016462945.1). Lineage (GTDB taxonomy): Bacteria > Actinomycetota > Actinomycetes > Mycobacteriales > Mycobacteriaceae > Mycobacterium. The sequence continues at coordinate 19,081 of NZ_JAEMSG010000043.1, forward strand.
TGAACGTCTACGGACTGCTGGCGCTTATCGGCACCGCGATGGTGCTGATCGTGCAGACCATCACATGCTTCGCGGTGATCTGGTACTTCTGGGTCAAGAAGATCCACCAGGGCAACGTCGTCACGTCGTTGATCGCCCCGATCATCGGCGCGGCCGGCATGATCTATGCCCTGTACCTGCTGTGGTCCAACCGCAACTTCGCCGCGGGCCTGGCCGCCGACAGTCAGGTGTTCCAGTTGATGCCGTACTACGTCATCGGAATCCTGGTCATCGGCGCGGTTTACGCCCTCGTGGTGCGGGCCAAGGCGCCGGATCTCTACGCGGAGATCGGCCGGACCACCGTGGCGGAGGCGCACGAACGCGTCTGATCGACTCATGACCGAACACCTGAACTGGGAACCGGACGCCGACGCCGACCCCGCCACCTACACCTACACCTTCGGTGGCGTGGCTCCGGTGGCATCGGTGCGGCCCGGAACCGTGCTGTCCACGTGGACCTTTGACTGCTTCGGCGGGCGAGTTCGGTCCACCACGGATATGGCCAGCCAGGTGTGCGATCCGCGGATGCTGAATCCGCAGTCCGGGCCCTTCTACGTCGAAGGTGCCCGGCCCGGGGACACTCTCGCGGTGCATTTCATCTCGATCCAACCCCGCGAGGCCTGGGGTGTGAGCAGCACCGTGCCGTTCTTCGGTTCGCTCACCGCCACCCCTACCACCGCGATGCTGCATGAGTCGCTGCTGGAACGCACCTGGATCTACGAGATCGACCGCGCCGATTCGGTGGTGCGCTACGCCGCTGCCGACACCGGCTTCACCGCGGCGTTGCCGCTGGATCCGATGCACGGCACCGTCGGCGTCGCCCCCGCACTCGGCGAAGTGCGATCCTCTCTCACGCCGGGGGACTGGGGCGGCAATATGGACACCCCGGAGATGCGCGCGGGCGTGACGTGTTACCTCGGCGTCAATGTCGAAGGCGCCATGTTCAGCCTCGGCGACGGCCATGCCCGTCAGGGCGAGGGCGAGACCTGTGGGGTCGCCGTGGAGTGCGCCATGGACACGACTCTGGTTCTCGATTTGATTCCGGGCACACCCACCGCGTGGCCGCGGCTGGAGAGCGATGAGTTCATCATGACGACGGGCTCGGCTCGGCCGCTGGAGGACGCTTTCAGGATTGCGCATCAGCAGATGGTCCGGTGGGTTGCCGAATTGACCGGGCAATCGATGATCGATGCCTACCAACTGGTTTCGCAAGCGGCGCTGACCCCGATCGCCAATGTCGTCGACACCAACTACACCGTGGTGTGCAAGATACCCAAGGCGATTCTCGGGCCGGTGCATCCGATGAGCGGTATGCACACGACGATGCGCAAGGTCAGTGGCTCAAGCCCTCGGTGATTTGCTCGAAGACCACGAGATCGACTTTGCGTCGGAGGTCGGCAATGCGGTCAGGATCCGGTGCGGCAATGTTGACGAACGCCTGCAGAAGCTGGACCGTTCGCGGCGGATCATTGGACATCGCGTCGGCATAGACCGCCGCCACTTTTACGGTGTTGCGTTCGGCGACGGCTTCGGCGAGTTCCAGCGCGGCAAGCCAGTCACGTACTTCCGGTTCGATGTTCATGTGCTCCACCCGATGATCGAATTAATGAGCCCCGCGATGCTGGCCGTGACTCGAAGGGCGGTAACTCAGTTGCCCTTGTCGACGGTGATTAAGGCCGCGGTGCTGCCGACTATTCACTAATAATCCACCCTGTCGCCGCGGATGTGCGGAAGGCGATCCCGGCGAGTCGCCGCCGGTTCTGGTGACTGACCGCGCTGGTTGCCTGATTCCAGCGGTTAGCGTCGTACTGTGGGCGAAATCGGTCGCGTGATTTCTGGTCAGCCCATCTCCGCACTTCCCGACTGGGCGGAATCGCCTTGCCGGCCGGGTGGCGCGGTTTGGCCGCGAGTAGGGCTGCCTGTCGCTTACTCATTGCGATCGGCTCATCGTCATCATCCCTGACCTGTTCAGGCGGATCGGGCTGTCCGACTCTTGGGTGTGACCAGCGATAGCCGCTGCGTCTGTCCTCAGCATCGGCCACCCCGCCGTGCGGTGACAGGGCCTTTAGGGGGTGCGTGAGCAGAGACTTTCGGCCCCACCAAGTTCGGCGGATTCGTCGAACTTTGCGTGATTTGTCGGTGCGCGCCGGGAGCATTGCCCGACCACGGTTCAAGCAGTGGGCACCGTCTGCAGTGGCTGGCCCGCAGGTGAGGGAGGTGATTGACAGTGGGACGTCAACCGAGTGATGACTACGACCCTGGCGAGCCGGGCAAGTGGGGCGAGCCCCCGGAGTTGATCGACTTCGTGGAGGGAGATGACGACGATGATGATGATGACGACTAATCGCGATATCGACTGAGAGTGAGGAGCGCGAAGGCCGCGACGACGACAACAGCCACGATCGCGGATTCGACGAACAAGACGTGGGCTGATCGGGTGGAACTGACCGCGAAGTGGATGGTGCGGCGACTAACTGGCGGCCCAGCAGGGTCTGGGTGAGACTTCGGCCATAAGCGCCGACGACACCTCCTACGAGGCGGCGATGAAAGCTCTCGGGCTTCTCACCGCCACCTTCCGACCTGTCGCAATTTTTTTGTTGTGAGTTTCGCGTAAGTCGCAGCCAAACTGCCGGGGTTGCGGGGGCATAAGCGATGGGGTTTCACCCGCAGGTGGTATGAAATGCCGATGTCTAACTCAAAGCTGCCTCGGAATCGTCGTCCTCGCACTCCATATGGGTGGTTGGGTGCTGGTGCTGTGGGTGTGGG
>NZ_JAEMSG010000209.1 GCF_016462945.1 Mycolicibacterium sp.
AAGCGGCGCGCCGGGCCGACTGGACGCTCGACCACACCAACAGCGTCTACGAAGCAGTGTTCAACCTCGCCTATATCACCGGGCCCGGTGTCGGCGGTCTGCTCATCGCGACCCTCGGCGGCATCAGCACCATGTGGGTCACCACGGCGGCCTTCGGCCTCTCGATCCTCGCCATGGCCGTGCTGCGTCTGCCGGGTGCGGATCGTCCGGAACCCGAGGAGCGGCCCGAGGGCGTGGTGTCCGGCGTCATGGAGGGGCTGCGCTTCGTCTGGAACAACCGGGTGCTGCGGGCACTCGGGCTGCTGGAGCTGGCCGTCACGGGCCTGTACCTGCCGATGGAAAGTGTGCTGTTCCCCAAGTACTTCAGCGATCGCAACCAAGCAGCCCACCTCGGCTGGGTGTTGATGGCACTGTCCATCGGCGGCTTGGTCGGGGCACTGAGTTGGACCGTGCTGTCCCGGGTTGCCAGCAAGCGCACGACCGTCTTGACCGCGGTCGCCACCTTCGGTGCCGCGGCAACGGTCATCGCCTTCCTGCCTCCGCTACCGCTGATCCTGGTGCTCTCCGCCGTCGTCGGGCTGGTGTACGGGCCGATCGGCCCGATCTACAACTCCGTGATGCAGACCCGCACACCCGAACAGATGCGGGGCCGGGTGGTCGGGGTGATGACATCGATGGCCTACGCGGCCGGTCCGGTCGGATTCATGATCGCCGGGCCGCTGGTGGATGCCTTCGGGTTGCGGTTCGCATTCCTTGCGCTGGCGCTGCCGGTTCTGGTGATCGCACTGCTGTGTCCATGGATCCCGGCGTTTCGGGAGCTGGACGCCGTCGCTCCTAGAGTGGCCTAGTGGACCAGTTCGATACTGCCCGGCCGGCACCGGTCGCGATTCTCGTCAACGGGCCGAGTTCGTCCGGAAAGTCGACCCTGTGTCGAGCACTGCAGGAGCGTCTCACCGACCTTGCCGACGGTGACCACTCAGCCACCTTCGCGGGTGTGGCATTCGATGACGTGGTCCTGCTGATCGCGGACAAACTTCACCCGATTAGTTTCGTCGCATTGGCCGGCGGCGATCTCGGCAGGCTTGCTTCTCGCGAGCCACACGACGGTCGCGCCGCTTGGGAATACATCGATGAGACCGATACCGACGGCAGCCACGGCGGAAACCTACGAGCACGACTCGTTTTGAGCGACCACACCCGGGGCTTGCTATCCGGAATTCAGCGTGGTTGGGGCGAGCATCTCAAACTGGGTACGAATCTCATCATCGATCACTTCCTCCAGGACGAGGACTGGAGCGATGAGGCGATCGCCGTGATCCGGGATGCCGGGGCTCAGATCTTTCTGGTCGGAGTCTTCTGCTCGGTAGAGGAGTTAGAGCGTCGCGAAGCCTCCAGGGGCGACGGCGGGCTTGAAGGAAGACCTCTCGGATTGGCCCGGCGGAGCAATGAGCTATGCCACTCACATGGCCTCAATTACGATGTGACCGTGTGGACGGATCAGCAGACCACCGAGGAGTCGGTTGACGTGATCGTCGCAGCGCTGTGCTCGCCACAGAACGACATGCCGTGGCCCAGGAGGAACTCATGACGGTGAGCGCATTGCCAGCTCTGATCGACGAGCTCGGCGCCGGCGTGGTGGTCACCGACCCGGAGATCCTGGCCTCCTATCGGCACGACTACGCCATGGACCCGGACGCCGGCATGCCGCTGGCGGTGGTCCGGCCAACCTCAACCGAGCAGGTTCAGGCCGTGCTGCGCTGGGCCAGCGCTCACCGCGTCCCCGTGGTGCCCCGCGGCGCAGGCACCGGACTCTCCGGTGGGGCGACGGCGGTCGACGGCGGGATCGTGCTCTCGA
>NZ_JAEMSG010000044.1 GCF_016462945.1 Mycolicibacterium sp.
CATTCGGGTGTTTGCGCCGCAGGTGCCGGCACGGCTGCGATGGCGACCGGTGTGGTCGCCGGGTGCCGGGTCGCGGCGATCGCCAGGATCGTGCCGACCGTCACGACTGCAAGCGTGAGCGCGGCGATCAGCAGAGCGCGGGATGGACCGGCGCTGTCGGAATCAACGGGGGAGCCTGGCGCAGGCTCTTCGGGCTCTTCATGCTCATCCGCGCTATCGCCGGGCACCTCGTCTCCTCGATGTCGCGACTGCTGGTCCTAGACTGACGTGCTCAAGGTAGCGCAGGGCTCGTGACGGGACTTCGACGAGGAGATGCGGTGGCAGACGGGTCCGATCCCACGCTGAAACAACTGGGGGAGTTCGCCGTTCTGGACCGTCTCATCACCGGGCGACCGAACGCGGTCGGCGTCAGTGTCGGACCCGGTGATGACGCCGCCGTGATCGACGCACCGGATGGTCGGATGGCCGTCAGCACGGACATGCTCATCGAGGGCCGCCATTTCCGGCTGGACTGGTCTACTGCGCATGACGTCGGCCGCAAGGCGATCGCGCAGAACGCCGCCGATATCGAGGCGATGGGTGGGCGTGTCACAGCCTTCGTCGTGGGATTCGGTGCGCCCGCGAGCACGTCGGCGGCGCAGGTGACCGAACTCGGCGACGGTATGTGGGCCGAGGCCGCGGTACTCGGTGCGGGCATCATCGGCGGAGATCTCGTCGCCAGCCCCCAGTGGGTGGTATCGGTGACAGTGCTGGGTGATCTGGGCGGCCGTGCTCCGGTGTTACGTAGCGGTGCGCAGGTCGGTTCGGTGATCGCGGTGGCTGGTGAATTGGGTCGATCCGCAACGGGACTTGCTTTGTGGGATAGGGGAATCAATGACTTCGAGGATCTGCGGCGTTGTCATCTGGTGCCGCGGCCGCCGTATGGGCAGGGCTTGGTCGCCGCCGAGGCGGGAGCGCAGGCCATGACCGACGTCTCCGACGGTCTACTGGCAGACCTCGGTCATATCGCGATAGCCTCCGGCGTCACGATGGACCTTGATCGCGCCGCACTGCGCCCCGACGTCGAGGCGGTGACGGCGGCCGCACGGGCGGTCGGAGCCGACCCGTGGTCGCTGGTGCTGGGCGGCGGCGAGGACCACGCACTGGTCGCCTGCTTTCCGGATGCGCCGCCGCCAGGCTGGCGGGTAATCGGAACCGTCAGGAACGCCCCGAGGGATGGCGCAGGCGAGGTTCTGCTCGACGGGGTGGCGTGGTCCGGTGCGGCGGGTTGGCAGTCGTTCGACTGACCGGTGCGGTCAGGCCGGGTCTACTGACCCGCGTTGTGGGCCAACTCTAAGGCCCACTGGCTGACGAAGCGCCCCGCCGGCGGCTCCCCGCGGTTGCATGATCCGTCCGATTCACCGACCCGTTTGACCCACAGATAGGCGTCAGCGTGCGCGCCCGCCGTGGCCGTGGTGGGCCGGACGCCCAGTGCGCGGCCACTGGGGTTACACCACATCAGCGCGGAATCCGGCGCAGGGCCGGCACCGTTGCGCGACGTGTCGATCACATAGTGGGCACCGTTGGTCAGAGCGGAAACAGCCTCGCCGTACCCGATCTCCTCCTCGGTGGTGAAGTAGTTTGTCGTATTGAGGCTGAAGCCCCGTGCGCGTTCCACCCCGACAAGGTTGAGGCGGACGGCGATTTCTTCGGCGCTCAACCACCTCGAGTGCCCACCATCGATGTAGACGGCCGCGGCTGGGTCCCGGGTCAGCGTCTCGACGGCGGCGCGGATCAATCCGTAGCGTTCCTGGCGCTGGTCAGCGGACAGGCAGTCGGCCATATCCAGCGCATCGGGTTCCAGGATAATTGCCGCGGGCATTGAGCCCAGGCCGGCGGCGACAGCGCCGATCCATCGGCTGTAGTCGGCACCCGAGGCGAATCCGCCCGCTGCGAAGCTTCCGCAGTCTCGGTGCGGGATCGCATAAAGAACCAGAAGCGGCATACTTCCGGCAGCCTGCGCCGCGCCGACGAACCGCGACACCGTGCTGGCGACGGTGGAGGTGGGGAATGCGTGGTCGAGCCAGTACGCCTGAGGCGTGTTGGCGATGGCGGTCAACGTGGCATTAGGCGGATTGGCGCTCCTCGCGGCGACCATTGACGCCGAAATCGGATCCACGTAGAAGGGCTTTCCGGCCAGCGGGTTGGACTCCGAAGCCAGGCGGACCGCCGGGGCGGGCCAGGACTGTGCCACTTCGAGCGAGCACACGGTGCTCACGACGGCCGCAACCGCCAGGGCGGGGGAGATCCACCGCGCGACGGCGCGGGCTGCTGAGACGATCACCTGTAATAACTTAGTGCACGTCGAAAAAGGCGGCACGCTAGTTTGTCAATCGTGAGTGCCCGGCCGTTGAGCGAGCTCGTGGAGGTCGGTTGGGCGACGGCTCTGGCCCCGGTGGCCGACCAGGTCGCGCAGCTGGGTGAGTTCCTGCGCGCCGAGATCGCCGCCGATCGGAGCTACTTACCGGCAGGCCCTAATGTGCTGCGGGCCTTCACCTTTCCCTTCGAGGCAGTCCGGGTGCTCATCGTCGGCCAGGATCCCTATCCCACACCGGGGCACGCGGTGGGACTGAGTTTCTCGGTGGCCCCCGATGTGCGGCCGCTGCCGCGCAGCCTGTCGAACATCTTCACCGAGTACAGCGCTGACCTGGGCTATCCGGCCCCCGCCAGCGGTGACCTCACGCTGTGGGCGCAGCGCGGCGTCCTACTGCTCAATCGGGCGCTGACGGTGCGTGCGGGCACCCCGGCCTCGCATCGCGGAAAGGGGTGGGAAGCGGTCACCGAATGCGCGATCCGGGCACTGGCTGCCCGAGACGAGCCGATGGTGGCGATCCTGTGGGGCCGCGATGCCGCCACACTGACCCCGCTGTTGGCTGAGGGAGGGTGCGCGGTGATCGAGTCAGCCCATCCCTCGCCGCTGTCGGCGAGCAGGGGATTCTTCGGGTCGCGACCGTTCAGCCGAGCCAACGAATTGCTGGCCGGGATGGGCGTCTCGGCTCTGGACTGGCGCCTGCCTTCCAGCGACGACCAGTCGCAGAACGGCTGCTAGCCGCGGGTGATCTTGCCGGCTTTGAGGCAGGAGGTGCAGACGTTCACCCGGCGCTTGTTGCCGCCGGGACGCTCGGTGGCGCGGACGGTCTGGATGTTGGGGTTCCAGCGCCGGTTGGTCCGGCGATGCGAATGCGACACGGCTTTACCGAAGCCGGGGCCCTTCCCGCAGACGTCGCATACGGCAGCCATCTCGAACTCCTCAGATCGTGAAAAAGGGCCAACAACCGCGTAGCGGGTGACCCGACAGCAACGTCAGGATACCGGGGTGGGGAGATCAACGCCAAAACGGGTGTCGGACCGCTGGTCACCTCGCTGACCTGGGTCCGGTGCCGCTGCCCCCAAGGGTGACCTCGACTGTCGGGTGATCTGGCTAGGCTGACCCAGAAACGCCGAGGGTGCCAGGGATCAGGAGGTGTCGATGCCGGACCGGCGGCTGGACGCATCAGCCCTGCGTGACTGGGCGCATTCCGCCGTGGGTGACCTGCTGCGCCACGCCGATGAGATCAACCGGCTCAACGTCTTCCCGGTGGCCGACTCCGACACCGGCACCAACATGCTGTTCACCATGCGCTCGGCGCTGGCCGAGGCGGACCCGGCCGCCGCCTCCGGCGATGTCGCCAAGGTTGCCGCGGCGCTGGCCCGCGGCGCCTCCGACGGCGCGCGCGGTAACTCCGGGGTGATTCTGGCGCAGATCCTGCGCGCTCTGGCGGACGTGACGGCGGACGCGAAGACCGACACCGATCTGGCCGACACCGATCTCGCCGATGTCGATGCGGCGCTACTCGCCGCGACGCTGCGGCATGCGGTCGTGCTGGTGGTGTCGGCGATGGGCGGTGAGGTGGTGGCCGGCACCGTGGTGTCGGTGCTGCAGGTCGCCGCGGACGCGGTCGAACAGGGTGCTACCGAGGGCGCGGGTCTGGCGCAGGTGCTCACCGGCGCCGGTGAGGCCGCCGAGATCGCACTCGAGCGCACCCCCGACCAACTCCCGGTGCTCGCCGAGGCGGGCGTGGTGGACGCCGGCGGGCGCGGACTGCTGGTGTTGCTCGATACGCTCACCGCAACGATCACCGGTCACTCGCCGCATCGTCGCGACTACCAACCCGGGCCGGCCGCAGCCGGCCACGGTGTCCGATCCGGGCCGGCCGCAGCCGGCCACGGTGTCGCCGCGACCGGTGCGCCCCAATTCGAGGTCATGTATCTGGTCGGTGACTGTGACGTCGGGGGTTTGGATCGACTGCGCGCCGCACTCGAGCGGTTGGGCGACTCGATAGCGCTGGCACCGTCAACCGCAGACCGGCATTCGGTGCATGTGCACACTGATGACGCGGGTGCGGCGGTCGAGGCGGGCCTGGCGGCCGGAGCGGTAAGCAAGATCCGCATCTCGGCCCTGGCCTCCGGCCGGGTGGCGCCGGGCGCCTGGAGCAGACAGCGCGCGGTGCTGGCGGTCATCGACGGGGACGGCGCCGAGGAGTTGTTCCGTGCGGAGGGTGCGACCGTGGTGCGCCCGGACGCCGACCTGATCGATCCGGACGACGGCGTCAGCGCCGAGGAACTCCTACGCGCCCTGGTCGACACCGGTGCCGCCCAGGTGATGGTGCTGCCCAACGGGTACGTCTCAGCCGAGGACCTGGTGGCCGGCTGCACCGCCGCGATCGGATGGGGTATCGATGTGGTGGCACTGCCGGCCGGATCCATGGTGGCGGGTCTGGCGGCGCTGGCCGTGCATGATCCGTCCCGCCAGGCCGTCGACGACGGTTACACCATGGCCCGGGCGGCGGCCGGTTCGCGGCATGGATCGGTGCGGCTGGCCACCGGAAAAGCATTGACCTGGGCCGGCGCCTGCGAACCCGGTGACGGTCTCGGTATCGCCGGCGAAGAAGTGGTGGTGGTGGCAGCAGACCTCGGAGCCGCGGCAGTCCGGCTGATCGACCTGCTGATGGGCTCCGGCGGCGAACTGATCACCGTGCTGATCGGCGCGGGTGCCGGACCGGCCGGTGACGATATCGCCGAATCACTGTCCGAGCATGTTCGCCGTCGTCACCCGGGCACCGAGTTCAGCAGTTACCGCACCGATCACCGGGGTGACGTCCTGCTGGTCGGGGTGGAATAGCCGTGGTGTCCCTGACCGATCGGCTCGATCGCGTCCTCGGCGACAAAGCGTCGAAGGCACTTGACGAGTTCTTCGGTATCCGCACCGTCGACGATCTGCTGCGCCACTATCCGCGCAAGTACAGCCAGGGCAGCAAGGTACTGGGGGAGGACGACGACCCACCCGAACCCGGCGATCACGTCACCTTCGTCGGTGAGATCGACAGCGCCGAGGTCCGGTGGACCAACCGCACCCCCCGCCGGGAGTATCTCGTCGTCACCTTGAGTAACCGCCGCCCGAGGGTGACCGCGACCTTCTTCAACGCAAAATTTCTCAAGAAGCAGTTGGTCAAGGGCACCCGACTGATGCTGTCCGGTGAAGTGGGCTACTTCAGGGGCACCATGCAACTCACCCATCCCGGGTATCTGATTCTGAACTCGCCGTCGGGCCGGCTCGGCGGAACGAAGTCGCTGAAAACCATCGCAGCGTCCGCCAAGGATCAGACCGGCGATTTCGACATGTCGCCCTTCGAACGGGATTTCTTCCCCATTTATGCGTCCAGGGCGAAACTGCAGAGCTGGGATATCTACGCCTGCGTGCGCCAGGTTCTCGACGTCGTTGACCCCATCCCGGAGCCACTACCGGAAACCTTTGTGCAACAACATGATCTGATGTCCGAGGACGCAGCACTGCGGGCGATTCACCTGGGCGAGAACGAGATCGACCGCCAGCGTGCCCGTGAGCGGCTGACCTTCGATGAAGCGGTGGGGATGCAGTGGGCCCTCGCTAAGCGCCGTCACAGCGAACTCGCCGCGTCCGGCCCACCGGCGCCGCCGGGCTCCGATGGCCTGTTCGTCGCGCTGTCGGCTCGCCTGCCCTTCGAGATGACCGCGGGCCAGACCGACGTGCTCGGCGTGCTGGTCTCGGAGCTGTCCGGAACCAAACCGATGAATCGGCTGCTGCAGGGTGAAGTCGGATCCGGCAAGACCATCGTGTCGGTGTTGGCGATGCTGCAGATGGTGGACGCCGGCTATCAGTGCGCACTGCTGGCGCCCACGGAAGTCCTTGCTGCCCAACATGCCCGGTCGATTCGTGATGTTCTGGGTCCGCTCGCCATGGCCGGGCAACTCGGCGGAGATGAGAGCGCCACCCGGGTGGCACTGTTGACTGGGTCGATGTCGGCCGCGCAGAAGCGTCAGGCGCGCGACGAGGTCGCGACGGGACAGGCCGGCATCGTGATCGGCACCCACGCGCTGCTGTCGGAGTCGGTCGAGTTCTGCCGACTCGGACTCGTCGTGGTCGATGAACAACACCGCTTCGGGGTCGAACAACGAGATCGCCTGCGCGCCAAAGCCCCCGATGGTCTGACACCGCATCTTCTGGTGATGACTGCAACCCCGATCCCGCGTACCGTCGCGCTGACCGTCTTCGGCGATCTGGAGACCTCGACACTGCGCGAACTCCCACGCGGACGGCAGCCGATCGCCACCAACACCATTTTCGTCAACGCGAAACCGCAGTGGCTGGAGCGGGCCTGGCAGCGGGTCGCCGAGGAAGTCGTCGCGGGGCGCCAGGCCTACGTCGTCGCTTCCCGCATCGACGAGAGCGACAAAATCGTTGATGAGGAACAGGGGACGCCACCGATCCCCGTCACCACGCTGTACGAGCAGTTGAGTCGTGGGCCACTGTCCGGGCTGCGACTCGGACTCATGCACGGGCGGCTGCCGGCGGAGGAGAAGGACGCGGTGATGACCGCGTTCCGGGCCGGCGAGATCGACGTTCTGGTCTGCACCACTGTGATCGAGGTCGGGGTCGACGTCCCGAACGCCACGGTGATGGTGGTGATCGATGCCGACCGGTTCGGCATCAGCCAACTGCACCAGTTGCGCGGCCGGATCGGCCGTGGCGCGCACCCGAGCCTGTGTCTGCTGGCGACCCGGCTACCCGAGGACTCCAAGGTAGGCGACCGGCTCAAGGCGGTGGCCGCGACCCTGGATGGCTTCGTTCTGGCCGACCTTGACCTGGCTGAGCGTCGGGAGGGAGATGTGTTGGGGCTCAATCAGTCCGGGCGAGCGGGGTCGTTGCGCTTTTTGTCCCTTGCCGAGCATCTCGACGTGATTCTCACCGCCCGTGAACTGTGTGACTCGCTGTATCCGGGCGACCCCGATAGCCTCGGCATGGCACTGGTGGCCCGGCAGTTCACCGGAACCGACCGCATCGACTATCTGGACAAGGCATGAAGCGTGGACCACTGCTCTGGCTGGCGGTGTTCGCGGCCCTGGCCGTGATCGTCGCCGCTGAGGTGATCTCCGCATCGGGGCCGCCCGATCCGACCGCCCGTGCCGAGGTGCCGACCGTCGCACCGGGGGCCGACGTGCTCGCCGGACTGACCGTGGTCCCGGAACGCATCCGGGGTTATGACTACCGGCGGGCTGCCTTCGGGGACGCCTGGGATGACGACAACGGCGCACCGGGCGGATACAACGGCTGCGACACTCGTGACGACATCCTCAACCGCGACCTGGCCGATAAGACCTACGTGGTCACCAAACGCTGCCCGCAGGCAGTCGCTGCCGGCACCCTGCGCGACCCGTACACCAACGCCACGGTGGCCTTCGTCCGCGGCGCTGGTGTGGGTGCGTCGGTGCAGATCGACCACCTGGTGCCGTTGGCGTTCGCCTGGGATATGGGTGCGCGAAACTGGACCGACGAGATGCGGCTCCGCTTCGCCAACGATCCAGCCAACCTGCTTGCCGTCGCCGGGGAGGCCAACCAGGACAAGTCAGATCAGCCGCCGGGCACCTGGATGCCACCCAACGCTGCGTTCTGGTGCCAGTACGCGATCGGTTTCATCGCGGTGCTCCGCGGCTACAACCTGCCGGTTGACGAGACTTCGGCACAGGAATTGCGGCGGGTCGCAATGACCTGCCCCGCGGGTTGAACCCACCGAAAGAAATCAGTAGTCGCCCCGGAGATGCAGGTCAGCGGCCTCCCTAACGCCATGGGCGGCAAAGTATTCCGACTCGTGTTGCTGCCAGCGCAGGAGGTCGTCACGCAGATGCGCACCGTCGCGGTCGAGGACTCGATTCACCAATGACTCCGGATCGGATTCAATCCAGATCGCGAGTGCAACACACTCACGGAGCATCGAATTCCCTGATCCCACGCCATCAAGGATCACGTACGGAGAACGAGGGACCGTGACGAGTTCGGTGAATGCGCGAATATGCCAGTCATATTTGACATATCGGGGCTCCGCGCCGAGTCGTAAGGGTTCAAAGATCGAGGTTTCGATGCGCTCAGCGAGTTCGCGATCCAGATCCTGAAACCAGCCGTCATACAAGTCGTCCATATGAATGATCTGGCAGTCGGCCAACCCGGCGGCAAGGGACGCCGAGAGGGTTGTCTTACCCGAACCTGCCGGACCGTCAATCGTGACGACGCGGGTTGACCCGCAGAGAACATCTGCCGCGCGCACCTGAACGACAATGTCGCCCACGGTGTAGCGCGGTATCACTTCATCAAAATCAATTCGGTGTTGAGTTCCGATTTCCATCGAACCCAACCGCGGACCGCGATCGCGGTGAAAACGGCATACAGGATCGCCGTGAAGTACAACCCGTTGTAGGCGTACTCCACCGTGTAGACCGCATCGACGACGAACCACACCGCCCAACTCTCGCGGTATTCGCGAACCATGAGGATCTGGGCGACGATACTGAACACCAAACCGAATGAATCCGGCCATGTGGTCGCCGCACCGATCGATGCGAACCACGGCGCAAGGACCGCGGTAGCGCCTGCTCCCACAACCCCGACGGCCAAGCGCTGCCCCGTCGTCGCGGCACGAGGTTGCGCACCTCGGGATGGCCAACCGAACCAACCCCATATCGCCGCGGCGATGAAGACCAACTGCAACGCGGCGCTGGCCAACAGATCCCAGTGGTAGAACAGCCACCCGTACAGGGCGCTGCTTAAGGCCCACCACGGCCAGGTGATCTTCTTGCCGGTGGTGCCGAGCCATACCCCGGTCAGCGATGTCACCACGGCAACGAATTCAAGCCAGGTCAGCTCATAGGACAGAACCGTGACCAGGGTTTGGGTGGCGACATGGTCGATCGCGCTAAAAAGTTCGATGGCGCTGCAGCTTTCTACGAATTCGGGTTGGGCCAGAACCGGGTGCCGTCGTCGAGGCCGTTGAGGATCTCGATCTCGGCCGACGACAGTTCGAAGTCTAATACGTCGATGTTCTCGGCGATCCGGGCCGGCTCCGACGACCCGGGGATCACCACGTTGCCCAACTGGATGCTCCACCGGATCAGCACCTGCGCGGGTGTCTTTCGGTGCGCGGCGGCCACCGTCGCGATCGCCGGGTGGTCCAGCAGCGTACCCATGCCCAACGGCCCGTAAGCCTCGGTGATGATCGAGTATCCGGCGTCAACGGCCCGCATGGCGGCCTGATTGCACAGCGGATGCAGTTCGAGTTGGTTGACCACCGGCGTGACGAATGTCAGGTCGATCAGGTCGGTCAGTTGCTCTGGACCGAAGTTGCCGACGCCGATAGAGCGGGTGTCACCAACCTGCTGGGCCTTCATCAGCCCGCCCCAGGCGTCGATATACACACCGTTCTGGTCCACGGGCCAGTCGAGCAGGCACAGGTCGATGTAGTCCAGGCCGAGCCTGGTCAGGCTGGCCTTGCAGGCGTCCTGCGCGCCCTGGAAACCCTGGTCGGCGTTCGTCAGCTTGGCGGTGATGAAAAGCTCTTCTCGCGCGACGCCGGAATTGGCGATGGCCCGGCCGACGGCTTCTTCGATACCAGGGACGGTGTCGATCAGGCGGTAACCGGCAGCCAGCCCCGCGGTCACCGCGGCCTCGGCCGCGGCCGCCGGCAGGTCGGCGACGCCGAGCCCGAGCACCGGGATGCGGTGGTCGTCGCTGAGCGCAAGGGTGGGAATCCCCGCCGTCGGCGTCATGTCACCTGCCTGTGCCTTGAAGTTCTCCGGTGGACCACCGAACGTCGTCTTCGGCTGAGGATAGTACGCAGCGCCCACGGCGATTCGGCCAGTGCTGCGCGACCGCGACAGAGTCGGTTTAGTGCGGTGGGCGTAAGCTCCCCGCGAGGTCGGGCGCGCGGCGCCGCCGAATGTGAGCGAGGAGGCAGCCATGACAGTAAGCATGGTCGGCGCACCCCGGCGCCGCGCCGTCAAGGAGCGGGCTCTGATCGCGGGAAACCGATTGGGCGTCAAGCTGATTCCCCGCCTGCCCAACGGGCTCAAACGACTGCTCTCCGGTGGCCGGGCTGTCACGATCGACGGCAACACGCTGGACCCTTCACTGCAGATGATGCTGGCCGCGCAGCGCGCACTCGGTGTCGAAAGCCTGGTGGTGGCCGACAACGTCGCCGCCACCCGGGCCGGTAACCGTGACCTCACCCAGACCCTTGACGAGCCCGATGTTCGGGTAGCCGGGATCCGATCGGTGTCCATCCCGGGCCCGGCCGGTGTCATCCCGGCCCGGCACTACCGCCCCGCAGCCGGCGGCGAGCCGACGCCGCTGGTGGTCTTCTTCCACGGTGGCGGGTTCGTCTTCGGCGACCTCGACACCCACGACGCGGCCTGCCGATTGATCTGCCGTGACGCGGGCGTGCACGTACTCGCCGTCGACTACCGTCTGGCTCCCGAACACAAGGCGCCGGCCGCCGTCGACGATGCCTACGCCGCCTACCGGTGGGCCCGGGAGCATGCCGGCGAACTGGGCGCCGATCCCCGACGGGTCGCGGTGGCCGGCGACAGTGCCGGCGGATGCCTGGCGGCTGTGGTCACCCGGCAGGCCCGTGATGCCGGCGATCCACTGCCGTCGTTGCAGTGGCTGATTTACCCGGTCACCGATTTCCGGGGCCTCGCCCACTCGCGCATCCTGTTGGGCGACGGGTTCCTGCTGACCAAGCGCGATATGGATTGGTTCCAGGAGGCCTATATCGGCGGTTCGGGTCTGGACGTCACCGACCCCCTGGTCTCCCCACTGCTGGCCGACGACCTGTCCGGGCTGTCCCCGGCACTGGTGGTGACCGGCGGATTCGACCCACTGCGTGACGAAGGCGAGCAGTATGCGGCCAAACTCCGGGAGGCCGGGGTCGCTGTGGATCACCGACGAATGGGCTCGATGATCCATGCTTTCCTCAACCTCAACGTCCTCGGCGGCGGAGTCAGCCGGGCCAACGCGGAGATGATTTCTGCTTTGCGGGCACACCTGTTTCACGACTGAATCCGGCGCGCTGGGCACCGCCGGTACTCTGGAGGCGCCTGCCCCACGTCATCGACAGCGAGGATTAAGCCGAACCGTGGCCACCAATAAGAAAAGCTCGCCCCGCTACGACCTCAACGCCCAGGACCGCAAGCGCGATCTTGCCATCCGACTGGGGTTGACCGCGCTGGTCATCCTGTTCGCCGTCGGACTGGTGCTCTTCATCGTGAAGGGCAAAGACAACAAGCCCGGCAGCGAAGCCCAGTCGGTACGGATCACCTCGAGTGCCCTGATCAAGAAGGACGGCACCGATGAGCCCAAGGCTGTGCTGTCGATCTACGAGGACTTCCAGTGCCCGCACTGCCGGGACTTCGAAAAGACCTACAGCTCCTCGCTGAACAAGCTCGTCGAGAGCGGTGCCGCGGCAATCGATTACAACATGGTGTCGATCCTCAACGCGACCAATAGGGGCTATTCGATGCGTTCGGCCAACGCCGCCTACTGCGTCGCCGACGAGAGCAAGGATGCCTTCGTCCGGTTCCATTCGGCGTTGTTCGCCAACCAGCCGCCGGAGGGATCGGGCACCGGACCCGATAACGCGTCGCTGATCGAGACCGCGCGGCAGTCGGGAGCCGTCGGCGGTGTGCCCGCGTGCATCGACAGCGGCAAGTACAACGACATGGTGAAGGGCCTGGCCGCCGCCGCGAAGATCAACGCCACCCCGACGATCCGGCTCAACGGGCAGGACATCAGCCCGGCGACCCCGGATGAGCTGATCGCTAAGGTCAGCCAGATCGTGGGACCGGTTCCCGCGCTCGCGCCGACCCCGGCGCCCCCCGGCGCCGCGCCGACCCCGGCACCGGCCGCGCCGGCGCAATGAGCCTGACCACGGCTCAATCGGTGCAGCCCGCCGGGGCCCCGACCGACTCCGGAGCCGGCGCCGCGGTGCAGGTTGGCCGCGCCAGCGCCTGGTGGGTCCTCATTGCCGGCGTGATCGGGCTGACTGCGGCGGCCACCCTGGTGATCGAGAAGATCGAGATGCTCAAGGACCCGGCCTATGTGCCGAGCTGCAGTATCAACCCGGTGCTGTCCTGCGGGTCGATAATGCTGCGCCCGGAGGCATCGGCGTTCGGGTTCCCCAACCCGCTGATCGGTGTGGTCTCGTTCACGCTGGTGATCGTGACCGGCGTGCTGTCGGTGGCGCGGGTCGGCCTGCCGCGGTGGTACTGGGTCGGCCTCATGACCGGCCTCGGAATCGGTGTCGTGTTCGTGCACTGGCTGATCTTCCAGAGCCTCTACGAGATCGGCGCGCTGTGCCCGTACTGCATGGTGGTCTGGTCGGTAACCGTCCCACTGCTCGTGGTGGTCTCCTCGATCGCGCTGCGGCCGCTGGCCGGCAACCCGGTGGCCCGGTTCCTCTACCACTGGCGCTGGCCGCTGGTGGCGCTGTGGTTCACCGCGGTCGTCTTGGCGATCCTGGTCCGGTTCTGGGACTACTGGTCCACCCTGATCTAGGTGGTCCACCCTGATCTAGTCCGGTGAGTAGGTGACCCGGATCGTCGCCGGCGCGGCGGGGGGCCGTCGGCTGGCCGTTCCGCCGCGTGGAACCAGGCCGACCACCGATCGGGTGCGCGAAGCGCTGTTCAACGTGCTGGCCGTGCGTCGTGACTTTGACGGATTGCGGGTGCTCGACCTGTATGCCGGTTCGGGCGCGCTGGGCCTCGAGGCGCTCTCCCGCGGGGCGGCCTCGGTGCTGTTCGTCGACAGCGACCGGCGCGCCGCCGAGGTGATCGGACGCAATATCGAGGTGGTCGGCATGCCGGGGGCGACGGTGCGTCGAGGGATGGTGGCGACGGTGCTCGCGGCAGGAGCCCCGGAGTCGATGGACCTGGTGCTGGCCGACCCGCCCTACGAGGTGGCGCCCGACGAGGTGGATCAGGTTCTGGCCAGCCTGTGCCGCGATGGCTGGGTCGATACGGGCAGTGTCGTGGTGGTGGAGCGCCCGTATTCCTCGCCGGCCCTGACCTGGCCGCCGGGCTGGACGGTGTGGCCGCCGCGGCGTTACGGCGACTCCCGACTGGACGGGGCCGAAGTCGGCCCCGAAACGAACCCCGGATCCGGCCACCGGGACTGCTAGCGTCATCACCCATGAGCGGCGCGGTCTGCCCGGGATCCTTCGACCCGGTCACCCTGGGACATATCGACGTGTTCGAACGAGCAACCGCGCAGTTCGACGAGCTGATTGTCGCGGTGCTGGTGAACCCCAAGAAATCCGGCATGTTCGACGTCGACGAGCGGATCGCGATGATCACCGAGGCATGCGCCCACCTGCCGAACCTGCGGGTCGAGGCCGGACACGGTCTGGTGGTCGACTTCGTCAAGGCCCGGGGGTTCACCGCGATCGTCAAGGGCCTGCGCACCGGGACCGACTTCGAGTACGAGCTGCAGATGGCCCAGATGAACAAACACATCGCCGGGGTGGACACCTTCTTCGTCGCCACCAGGCCGCAGTATTCGTTCGTCTCGTCCTCGTTGGCCAGGGAAGTGGCAGGTCTTGGCGGGGATGTCTCGGCGCTGCTGCCCGATTCGGTGAACCGCCGCCTGCAGGCCAAGCTCACAGGCTCCTGAGGGGTCATTTATCCGTCTGTTTGGCGACACACCGCATCGGCACCGCAGTCACAGGCGTAACACCAGGCACACTGGTCACTACCAACAAGCTGGAGGGTGGCGCCGTGTACCGAGTATTTGAAGCGCTCGACGAACTGAGCGCAATAGTCGAAGAGGCCCGCGGTGTGCCAATGACTGCCGGCTGTGTCGTCCCTCGCGGCGATGTGCTGGAACTTGTCGACGACATCAAGGACGCCATCCCCGGTGAACTCGACGATGCCCAAGACGTGCTGGACGCTCGGGACTCGCTGCTCAACGAGGCCAAGGAACATGCCGACTCCGCGGTGGCCAATGCCAACGCCGAAGCCGAGTCCGTGCTCAGCCATGCCCGCGGCGAGGCGGACCGCATGGTCTCCGATGCCAAATCGCAGGCTGACCGCATGGTCTCTGAAGCCCGCGCGCACAGCGAGCGCATGGTCGGCGAGGCCCGCGAGGAGTCAATCCGGTTGGCCACAACAGCCAAGCGTGATTACGAGGCGGCGACCATGCGGGCCAAGGCCGAGGCCGATCGTCTGGTCGAGAGCGGCAATATCTCCTACGAGAACGCCGTCCAGGAGGGCATCAAGGAACAGCAGCGGATGGTGTCGGCGACCGAGGTGGTTCAGGCCGCCCATGGCGAAGCCACCCGGCTCATTGACGCGGCCCACGCTGAGGCTGACCGGCTGCGCGGCGAGTGCGATATCTACGTCGACAACAAGCTGGCGCAATTCGAGGACTACCTCAACGGCACCCTTCGCTCGGTGAGCCGCGGCCGCCATCAATTGCGGACCGCTGCCGGAACCCACGACTACATCCAACACTGACCGGTTTCCCGGTCGAGGTCCAACACTGACCGGTTTCCCGGTCGAGGTCCAACACTGACCGGTTTCCCGGTCGAGGTCCAGCACTGACCGGTTCCCGGAGCCGACGCAGGTAGTCGCACCGCGCGATTGAGCGTATCCCCGCGCCGATAGGATCGGCTGATGGCGACGCGCAGGAAATCGGGACCGCACCCGGATCTGAACTCGCCACTGGTCATTGACGTGTCGCGGCTCGGACGGCGCCCCGGTTCAATGATGACCGTCGATCAGAGGGTGCCCAGTCCGATTCGGATTGGCCTGGACCTCATCGCGATCGAGCCGGGTGCGGAGATGGATCTCGACCTCCGGCTCGAAGCGGTGTCCGAAGGCGTGCTGGTGTCGGGCACCGTATTCGCGCCGACCCGGGGCGAGTGCTCACGGTGTCTGGGTCCGATCACCGGTGATGTTGAGATCGCCCTCACCGAGTTGTTTGCCTACCCCGACAGCATCACCGAGTCCACCACCGAATCCGATGAGGTGGGTCGGATCATCGACCAGACCGTCGACCTCGCACAGCCGATCATCGACGCGGTGGGCTTGGCGCTGCCCTTCGTCCCGGCGTGCGCGGAGGACTGCCCCGGACTGTGTCCGCAATGCGGCGCGGTGCTGGCGACCGCCGAAGCGGGCCATCATCACGAACTGCTCGACCCGCGCTGGGCCAAGCTCGCCGAGATGCGCCCCCCCGATTTGGGCGGGACTGAACTCGACGGGACTCTGTCGTGACTTCGCCGCGCCAGAACCTGGTGCGCTCCCTGGGCATCGATCTGCCCGATCATCTGCTGACACTGGCGCTGACCCATCGCAGCTACGCCTACGAGAACGGCGGTCTGCCCACCAACGAACGCCTGGAATTGCTCGGCGACGCCGTGCTCGGTCTGGTGATCGTGGCGGAACTGTTCCGGCGCCACCCCGACTACGCCGAGGGCGACCTGGCCAAGCTACGCAATAGCATCGTCAACAGCCATGCTCTGGCCGGGGTGGCCCGAGACCTGACTGACGAGGGACTCGGTGAGTATCTGCTGCTGGGCCGCGGCGAGACCATTACCGGTGGGCATGCCAAATCGAGCATTCTGGCCGACACGGTGGAGTCCTTGATCGGTGCGGTGTACCTGGAACACGGCTTAGCGGGCGCGCAGCAGGTAATCCTGCGTCTGTTCGAGGATCTGCTGGACACCGCTCCGACCCTCGGTGCGGCCCTGGAGTGGAAGTCCAGCCTTCAGGAACTCACCGCGGCCCGCGGACTGGGCGTCCCCCGTTACGAGGTCACCTCCGAAGGGCCCGACCACGAACGGCGGTTCTCGGCGGCGGTCTATGTCGGAGGTGACGTATGCGGCCGGGGTATCGGGCAGTCGAAGAAGGTGGCGGAGACCAACGCTGCGGCGCAGGCCTGGACCGCTTTAGACGCCGAGTCCGAACCGGTAGTCGCCGACCCGGATGCCTGAGCTTCCCGAAGTCGAGGTCGTACGGCGCGGATTGCAGGCACACATTGCCGGCCGGACGATCACCGCGGTGCAGGTGCACCATCCGCGGGCGGTCCGCCGACATGAACTCGGCGCCGCAGACCTCACCGCCCGACTACTGGGTGCGTGCATCACCGGGACGGGCCGGCGCGGAAAGTACCTGTGGCTCACCCTTGGTTCCGAGGCTGCGCTGGTGGTACATCTGGGGATGAGCGGTCAGATGCTGCTCGGGCCACTCGATCGAACCGAACACCTCCGGATAGCGGCGGTGCTCGACGACGGCACCGCGTTGAGCTTTGTCGATCAACGCACCTTCGGTGGTTGGCAGCTTGCCGATCTGGTGAGCGCGGATGGCGGCAGTGTGCCCGAGCCGGTCGCGCATATCGCACGCGACCCCCTGGATCCGTGTTTCGACCGCGAGGCTGTCGTTACGGTGTTGCGCCGCAAGCACTCTGAGATCAAACGCCAAATACTTGATCAGACGGTGGTGTCGGGCATCGGCAATATTTACGCCGATGAGGCGTTGTGGCGGGCCGGCGTCAACGGTGCGCGCATTGCCGAAAAACTCATCCGCCGACAGTTGGGGGAGCTGCTCGACGCGGCAGCCGAGGTCATGGGCGAAGCGCTCGGTGCGGGCGGCACGTCATTCGACTCGCTGTATGTGAACGTCAACGGCGAATCCGGATATTTTGACCGCTCGTTGAACGTCTACGGCCGCGAGGGCCGACACTGCCATCGTTGCGGCGCGGTGATCCGACGGGAGAAGTTCATGAATCGGTCGTCGTTCTATTGCCCGCGGTGTCAGCCGCGGCCGCGCGCACGGTAGAACACTTCTATGACTGAGCTTTGGGTGGAACGCACGGGAATCCGCCGCTACACCGGCCGTAGCAGCCGGGGCGCGGAGGTGTTGATCGGTTCGGAGAGCGACGAGGGCGTCTTCACCCCCGGCGAGCTGCTGAAGATCGCCCTGGCCGGCTGTAGCGGACTGAGCAGCGATCAGCCGCTGCGCCGCCGTCTGGGTGACGACTACCGGGCCGTCATCAAGGTCTCCGGGCCCGCCGACCGCGACCAGGAGCGCTACCCGCGGCTGGCCGAGACCCTCGAGATCGACCTGTCCGGACTGTCGGTGGAGGACACCGAGCGGCTGCTGCTGGTGGTCAACCGCGCTGTCGATCAGGTGTGCACGGTCGGGCGCACGCTGAAGGCGGGTGCCGAGATCTCCTTCGAGGTCGCCGACACCCGGCCATGACCGATGCCGAGCCCGTCCGCCTGACCGCCTGGGTGCACGGCCACGTCCAGGGCGTGGGCTTCCGCTGGTGGACCCGCTCACGGGCCCTGGAACTGGGGCTGACCGGCTATGCGAGCAATCAGCCCGACGGCCGGGTCCTGGTGGTGGCACAGGGGCCGCGGGCGGCCTGTGCGGGACTTCTGGCGCTCTTGCGCGGCGGTGCGTCGCCCGGGTCGGTGCAGACCGTGGTGGCCGAGTTCGACGCACCGGGCGATCTGATGTCGGGCTTCCGCGAGCGCTGACTCCCTCGCCGGTAGGCTCGCACGTCGTGTACCTCAAGAGTCTGACGCTGAAGGGCTTCAAGTCCTTCGCATCGCCGACGACTCTGCGCTTTGAACCGGGTATCACCTGCGTGGTGGGACCCAACGGCTCCGGCAAATCCAATGTGGTCGACGCGCTGGCCTGGGTGATGGGCGAGCAGGGCGCCAAGACACTGCGTGGCGGAAAGATGGAGGACGTCATCTTCGCCGGCACGTCTTCGCGGGCCCCACTGGGGCGTGCCGAGGTCACCCTGACCATCGACAACTCCGATAACGCCCTGCCGATCGAATACTCCGAGGTCTCCATCACCCGCCGGATGTTCCGGGACGGCGCCGGTGAGTACGAGATCAACGGCAACCCGTGCCGGCTGTTGGACATCCAGGAACTGCTCAGTGACTCCGGTATCGGTCGCGAGATGCACGTCATTGTGGGCCAGGGTCGGCTTGCGCAGATCCTCGAGTCCCGCCCGGAAGACCGGCGCGCCTTCATCGAGGAAGCCGCCGGGGTGCTCAAGCACCGCAAGCGCAAGGAAAAGGCCCTCCGTAAACTCGACGCCACCGCAGCCAACCTGGCCCGGCTCACCGACCTGACCACTGAACTGCGCCGCCAACTCAAGCCGCTGGGCCGCCAGGCCGAGATGGCTCGCCGCGCGGCGACCATCCAAGCCGACGTACGCGACGCCCGGCTGCGACTGGCCGCCGACGATCTGGTGATCCGACGTGCGGAATTCTCCGGCGCCGACGAGATCGAGACGACGCTGCGCCGCGAGCACGAGGAGGCCGCTGCCCGGCTGGCGGAGGCCGCCGAGCAGCTCGCCGCCGACGAAGCCGCGGTCGCCTCGCTGTCGACGCGGACCGAGGCCGCTCAGCAGACATGGTTCCGGCTTTCGGCACTGGCCGAACGGGTGAGCGCGACCGTGCGCATCGCCAGCGAGCGGGAGCAGTATCTGGAGTCCGAACCGGCCGCCAGCACCGGCCCGGATCCCGATGCGCTGGACGCCGAGGCCGATGCCATCGCCGAGCAGGAGCACCAACTGCTCGCTGAGCTCACCGAGGCGCGGTCCGGGCTCGAGGCCGCCCGGGTGGAGCTCAGTGAGAAGGAGAGCGCGGCCACCGAAGCGGAGCGAGGCCATCTTGCCGCCGTGCGGGCCGAGGCCGACCGGCGCGAGGGCCTAGCCAGGTTGACCGGTCAGGTGGAGACCGGACGCGCCCGGGTGGAGTCGATCGACGACGGCGTGGCCCGGCTGACCGCCGCCATCGACGAGGCCGCCGCTCGCACCCAGGCGGCCCGCGCCGAGTTCGAGACCGTGCAGAGCCGGGTCGACGAACTCGACCAGGGCGAGGTGGGCCTCGACGAGCACCATGACCGCACCGTGGCCTCGATGAGGGTCGCCGATGAGCGGGTGGCTGAACTCCAGGGAGCCGAGCGTGCCGCCGAACGTCAGGTGGCCTCGCTACAGGCCCGGATCGATGCGCTCGCGGTGGGTCTGGAGCGTAGGGACGGTGCTGCTTGGCTGGTCGAAAACCGCAGTGGCGCAGGTCTTTTCGGGACCGTCGCCAAGCTGGTGAAGGTGCAGTCCGGCTACGAGACACCGCTGGCGGCGGTGCTGGGCTCGGCAGCCGACGCGGTGGCGGCCGACGACTTCGGCGCGGCCCAGGCCGCGGTGCGGGCACTCAAGGAGGTTGACGGCGGACGCGCGGCGATCGTGTTGGCCGATTGGCCGACCCCGGCGCGTCAGGAGGCCGGTGTGCTTCCGGACGGTGCACGTTGGGCCTTCGACCTGATCGAGGCGCCGCCGCGACTGCAGGGTGCGATGGCGGCGATCCTGTCCGGAGTCGCCGTCGTCGACGATATCGGTGCCGCACTTGATCTGGTGTCCTCCCGTCCGGGGTTGCGTGCGGTGACCCGCGATGGCGATCTGGTGGGCGCGGGCTGGGTGGACGGCGGGTCGGGCCGCAAGCCGAGCATCCTGGAGATCAGCGGCGAAATCGCCAAGGCGCGAACCGAACTCGCTGCCGCAGAGACTCAGGTCGGTGAACTTGGCGCCGCCCTGTCGGGTGCCATCGCCGAGCAGACTGACCGTCAGGACGCCGCCGAGCAGGCACTGGCTGCGCTCAACGAGTCCGATGCCGCGATCTCGGCGATCTACGAGCAGCTCGGCCGGTTGGGCCAGGAGGTCCGCGCCGCCGAGGAGGAGTGGCGTCGACTTCAGGCCCAACGAGACGATCTTGAGTCCGGCCGCGTACAGACGGTAGAGGAACTCGCCGAACTCGAAGCACGGCTACACGCCGCGCAGGAGACCCAGACCGTCGTCGAGACCTCGCCGGGTGAACGCCGAGAGATGCAAGCCGCTGCCGAGCAGGCCCGTTCATTCGAGGTCGAGGCCCGGCTGGCTGTGCGCACGGCCGAGGAACGCGCGAATGCCGTTCGGGGACGAGCGGATTCGCTGCGTCGTGCCGCTGCGGCGGAGCGCGAAGCGCGCCTTCGCGCCAGTGCCGCGCGCGCTGCCCGCCGGCACGCCGCGGAGGTCGCCGCAGCAGTCGCCGAGACCGGTCGTCGGGTCGCCGAGCATCTCGTAATCGTCGTTGCGGCGGCATCCCGTGTACGTGATCAGTTGGCCGCCGAACGCCTGGAACGCACGGGCGCGATGAGTGCGGTCCGCATCGAGGTAGCGGCGCTGAACACCCGCATCACTGCGCTCACCGACTCCCTGCACCGCGATGAAGTCGCCAAGGCGCAGGCCGAACTGCGCATCGAACAGCTTGAGCAGATGGTGCTCGACCAGTTCGGTATGGCCGGCGACGACCTGATCGCCGAGTACGGGCCGGACGTGACACTGCCCCCGTCGGAACTGGAGATGGCCGAGTACGCCCAAGCCCGCGAGCGCGGCGAGACGGTCACCGCGCCGGCCCCGATGCCGTTCGACCGGCCCACTCAGGAGCGCCGCGCCAAACGGGCCGAGCGGGAGTTGGCCGAGCTTGGGCGAGTCAATCCGTTGGCGCTGGAGGAGTTCGCGGCCCTTGAGGAGCGCTACAACTTCCTGTCCACCCAACTCGAGGACGTCAAGGCCGCGCGCAAGGACCTGCTGGATGTCGTCGCCGATGTCGACGCGCGCATCCTGCAGGTGTTCACCGAGGCCTTCGTCGACGTGGAACGCGAGTTCTCCCAGGTGTTTTCGGCACTGTTCCCCGGTGGCGAGGGTCGACTGCTGTTGACCGACCCCGGCGACATGCTGACCACCGGCGTGGAGGTCGAGGCCCGCCCACCCGGCAAGAAGGTCAAACGGCTTTCGTTGCTCTCCGGCGGGGAGAAGGCGCTGACCGCCGTGGCCATGCTGGTCGCCATCTTCCGGGCGCGCCCGTCACCGTTCTATGTGATGGACGAGGTTGAGGCGGCGCTCGACGATGTCAACCTGCAGCGCCTGATCGGGTTGTTAGAGCAACTTCGGACGCAGTCACAACTGATCGTGATCACCCACCAGAAGGCCACCATGGAGGTCGCCGACGCGCTGTACGGCGTCTCGATGCAGGGCGACGGAATCACCGCGGTGATCTCGCAGCGGATGCGCGGGGAGACCCTGGCGGTCCCGGCGTCCTGACGGCGTCGCTGTCGGTTCAGCCAGTCTGACCGGTGAACGATTTTGGGCTGCAAGACATTTCAGTAGCCGAATCAATGAGCAGTTCGAGGCTACTTAGATGATGAGGTCGTGCCTTTCGAATTCGTGTTCGTGTTAATGCTGCCGGTGGTGCTACCCGTGGTGCCCGGTTTGGTGCTGCCGGTGGTGCTGCCGGTGGTGCTACCCGTGGTGCCTGGTTTGGTGCTGCCGGTGGTGCTGCCGGTGGTGCCTGGTTTGGTGCTGCCGGTGGTGC
>NZ_JAEMSG010000138.1 GCF_016462945.1 Mycolicibacterium sp.
CCCACGGCTCGGCGGCCCGGCCGAATGCCTCACCCTCGGAGAGCCGGTCAAGCAACTCGGTCGAACTGGTCTTCTCGAGGAATCGGTGCCGGGCGATACTGGGTGACACCGCATTGATCCGCACCCCGTATTCGGCGGCTTCGATTGCGCTGCAACGGGTCAGCGCCATCACACCGGCCTTCGCCGCGGCATAGTGCGACTGCGAATGCTGGGCACGCCAACCGAGAACGCTGGCATTGTTGATGATCACGCCACCGTGGCCGGCCTCGCGGAAATACATCAGCGCCGCTCGCGTCGCCCGCATCACCGAGGTCAGCGAAACGTTGAGTACGCGATCCCATTCCTCGTCGGTCA
Organism: Mycolicibacterium sp.; assembly: GCF_016462945.1. GTDB lineage: Bacteria > Actinomycetota > Actinomycetes > Mycobacteriales > Mycobacteriaceae > Mycobacterium. The sequence goes on from NZ_JAEMSG010000138.1 coordinate 355, forward strand.
TATCGATCACCGGCGTCTGCCCGCCCAGTCCGGCGTTGTTCACCAGCACATCGAGTCGGCCCAATCGTGCGGTGGTCGAGGAGACCAGCGCGTCAATCTGCGCCGTGGAGGTGACATCACACACCACGGCCTCCACGCGGCCGAACCCCAACCCCGCCAATTCATCTCGGGTCTCGCCGAGTCGACGCTCATGATGGTCGGAGATCATCACATCCGCGCCCTCGGCCAGTGCCCGCCGTGCGGTGGCGGCGCCGATCCCGGTGCCCGCCGCCGCGGTCACCACCACGACCTTGCCGGTAAGCAGTCCGTGACCCTTGATCTCCTCGGGCGCTACCGTCAATGACGCCACTACCCTCTCGCCTCCCGCGGCAGGCCGAGCACCCGTTCGGCGATCACGTTGCGCTGGATCTCGTTTGATCCGCCGTAGATGGTGTCGGCCCGGGAGAACAGGAACAACCGCTGCCACTCGTCGAACTCGTTGTCCGCCAGGACAAGTCCGGATTTGCCCTTGATCGCAAAAGCAAGTTCGCCCAGATCGCGATGCCAGGTGGCCCACAGCAGCTTGGAGACGTTGTCCTGGCCGGGCAACTCATCATCCATGGTCGCCAGGGCGAATGACCGCATGGTCTGCAAACCGGCCCAGGCCCGGGTGAGCCGCTCGCGGATCAGCGGATCGTCGATGGCCCCGGTGTTCTTGGCCAGTTCCACCAGACCGGAAAGCTCACGGGCGTAACGGATCTGCTGGCCGAGCGTGGACACCCCGCGCTCGTACATCAGCGTGCCCATCGCAACCCGCCAGCCGTCGCCGGGTTCGCCGACCACCAGGTCGGCATCGGTGCGGGCGTCGGTGAAGAAAACCTCATTGAACTCCGAGTCCCCGGTCAGCTGGACGATCGGGCGAATCTCAATACCCGGCTGGTCAAGGGGGACAAGGAGATACGCCAATCCGGCGTGACGCTTGGAGCCTTTTTCCGACCGCGCCAGTACGAAACACCACTGCGCCCAGTGCGCCAGCGACGTCCACACCTTCTGGCCGTTGATGATCCAGGACTGCTTCTCAGGGTCCCCGTCGAGAACCGCCGATGTCGCCACGTTCGCCAGGTCACTGCCCGCACCAGGCTCGGAGTAGCCCTGGCACCACAACTCGGTGACATCGCGGATGGCGGGCAGGAATCGCTGCTGCTGCGCAGGTGTTCCGAAGTCGATGAGGGTGGGACCGACCAGTTCCTCACCCATGTGGTTGACCTTGTCGGGCGCGTCGGCGTGGGCGTACTCCTCGTAGAAGGCCACCCGGTGGGCGACTGACAGGCCGCGGCCCCCGTGTTCAACCGGCCAGCCGAGACAGGTCAGCCCGGCGGCGGCCAGGTGCCGGTTCCAGGCCAGCCGTTCCTCGAAAGCCTCGTGCTCGCGGCCCGGTCCGCCGAGACCCTTGAGCGCCGCGTAATCGCCGACCAGATTGTCTTCCAACCATTCCCGGACCTCCGCCCGGAACTCCTCGACTGTGATCACCCCTGTAGGCTAACCTACCAAGCACTTGCTTGTCTGGACACCCTGAGGAGCAGCAATGACCGCGGATTCCGGGCAACTGCTCACCACCCCCGCGGTTCTCGACCGGATGGCACGCGACTTCGCCGACCACGATGCAATCGTCACTGCAGACCGCACTTTTACTTTCGCTGAATTGCGCGAGGAAGTCCGACGGGCCGGTGCGGCCATCGTCGGACTCGAGGTCGCACCGGGTGACCGGGTCGCGATCTGGTGCCCCAATACCTGGCACTGGGTCGTCGCGTGTCTGGCCATTCACTATGCGGGCGCCGTCCTGGTGCCGTTGAACACCCGCTACACCGCTGAAGAAGCGACCGACATCCTCGCCCGGACCGAGGTGCCACTGCTGATCGGGATGGGCCGGTTCCTCGGCCATGACCGAGTCGCCGATCTCGATCGCAGCGCGTTGCCCGCGTTGCGGCACATCGTGCGGGTGCCACTCGATGCCGATGACGGCACCTGGGACGAGTTCATGGCCGGGCCGCAAGCCCCGATGTCGGAGGTGGACGCCCGAGCAGCTGCGGTGCACCCCGACGATGTCTCCGACATCCTGTTTACCTCCGGCACGACCGGACGTAGCAAGGGTGTGTTGAGTGCGCACCGGCAATCGCTGTCGGCCCCCGCAGCCTGGGCCGAGTGCGGACAAATCACCAGTGCCGACCGCTATCTGTGCATCAACCCGTTCTTCCACAACTTCGGATACAAGGCCGGCATCCTGGCCTGCCTGCAGACCGGCGCAACACTCATACCGCAGCTGACCTTCGACCCGGAGCAGGCGATGCGGATGGTGCAGGACCAGAAGATCACCGTGCTACCCGGACCACCGACGATCTATCAGACACTGCTTGATCACCCGTCCCGCAAGGACTTTGACCTCAGTTCGCTGCGTTTCGCCGTCACCGGCGCCGCGATCGTACCTGTGGTTCTGATTGAGCGGATGCAGAGCGAACTCGACTTCAAGATCGTGCTGACCGCCTACGGGCTGACCGAGGCGACCGGTTTCGGAACCATGTGCCGCGCCGACGACGACCCGGTGACGGTGGCCACCACATGCGGGCGGCCGATGGCCGGCTTCGAACTGCGCATCGATACCCCAAGCGACGCCACCGAAGCCGGCGAGGTCCTGCTGCGTGGACCCAACGTCATGCTCGGGTACCTCGACGATCCGCAGGCGACCGCCGAAGCCATCGACCGCCGAGGCTGGCTGCACACCGGCGATATCGGCATCGTCGATGAGGCGGGTAACCTGCGGATCACTGACCGACTCAAGGACATGTACAAATGCGGCGGATTCAATGTGTACCCCGCCGAGGTGGAACAGACGCTGGCGCGGTTGGAGGGCGTTGCCGACGTCGCCGTCATCGGAGTCCCCGACGAACGCCTCGGCGAAGTCGGCAGGGCCTTCGTCGTGCGGCGTCCGGGTTCCGAAATCGACGAGGCGACCGTGGTCGCCTACAGCCGAGAACATCTGGCGAACTTCAAAGCACCCCGATCGGTGGTCTTCACCGATGCCCTACCGCGTAATGCAGGCGGGAAGGTACTCAAGACCTCCCTGCGAGAGATGACCTGATGGATCTGAATTACGACGAACAAACCTGCGCCTTCCGGGATGAGGTGCGAGCGTTCCTCGCTGACAACAAGGAATCGTTCCCCACCGAGTCCTACGACACGGCCGCAGGTTTCGAACAGCACCGCCACTGGGATGGGGTGCTGTTCGACGCCGGCCTATCGGTGATCACCTGGCCGGTGGCGTACGGCGGCCGCGACGCCACGCTGCTGCAGTGGGTGGTTTTCGAGGAGGAGTACTTCCGGGCCGGTGCCCCGGGCCGTGCCAGTGCTAACGGCATCTCGATGCTCGCTCCGACACTTTTCTCGCATGGCACCGAAGAACAGTTGGCACGCATCCTGCCGAAAATGGCCAGTGGCGAACAGATCTGGGCGCAGGCCTGGTCCGAACCGGAGTCCGGCAGCGATCTGGCGTCATTGCGATCGACCGCGACGCAGACCGATGGCGGATGGCTGCTCAACGGACAGAAGATCTGGAGCAGCCGGGCCCCGTTCGGAGAGCGCGGATTCGGACTTTTCCGCTCCGATCCCACCGCGCAGCGCCACCAGGGACTGACTTACCTGATGTTCGACCTCAAAGCCCCGGGCGTCACCGTGCGACCGATCCAGCAACTCGGCGGTGAGACCGGTTTCGGAGAGATCTTCCTGGACAACGTGTTCGTGCCCGACGAGGACGTCATCGGTGCCGTCCACGACGGCTGGCGGGCGGCCATGAGCACGGCCAGCAATGAACGCGGGATGTCACTGCGCAGCCCCGCGCGATTCGTGGCGCCGGCACAACGCCTGGTCGAGGCGTGGAAAGCCAACCCGGATCCGGCATTCACCGACCGGGTCGCCGATGCGTGGATCAAGGCACAGGCGTATCGCCTGCATACCTTCGGAACCGTGACGCGACTGGCCGACGGCGGCGAACTCGGTGCGGAGTCGTCGGTGACGAAGGTGTTCTGGTCCGACCTCGATGTCGCGATACATCAGACCGCACTCGAATTACGTGGACCTGATGCGGAACTCACCGATTCGTGGACCGACGGACTGCTGTTCGCCCTCGGTGGCCCGATCTACGCGGGCACCAATGAGATTCAGCGCAACATCATCGCCGAGCGACTGCTCGGCCTGCCCAGGGAGAGCGCCGGGGTGAAGAAATCATGAGGTTCGCACTGGATTCCGAGCAGCGTGACTTCGCAGCGAGTATCGACGCGGCCCTGTCAGCGGCCGATGTTCCCGCTGCGGTCAGGTCCTGGGCCCACGGCGACACCACGCCGGGACGCAAGGTGTGGGCGCGACTGAGTGATCTCGGCGTGACCGCGTTGGTCGTGGCAGAGGAGTTCGACGGCCTGGGCGCGCACCCGATCGACCTGGTTGTGGCATGCGAAAGGCTGGGGCGCTGGTGCGTGCCGGGGCCGGTAACCGAGTCGATCGCGGTGGCACCGGTTCTGCTCGCCGGCGACGACCGGTCCGCTGCGCTAGCGGCCGGCGAACTGATTGCGACGGTGGCAATGCCACCGGCGGTACCGCGGGCCGTCGACGCCGACTTCGCCGATGTGGCACTACTGGCTGCTGAGGGCGAGGTGGGCGATGCGATCGCGGCGGAGCAGCACAGATCGGTTGACCCGAGCCGGCGGTTGTTCGACGTCTCGGCCTCCGGACCGCTCCGCCCGGGCGATGTCGCGCGGGCTTATGAGTTCGGCGCACTGGCCACCGCCGCGCAATTGGTCGGTGCAGGCCAGGCGATGCTGGATATGACGGTGGACTACGCCAAGCAACGCACCCAGTTCGGCCGGGTCATCGGCGGCTATCAGGCGATCAAGCACACGCTTGCCGACGTCCACATCGCGCTGGATTTGGCCCGGCCGTTGATGTACGGCGCGGCGCTTTCCCTGGCTGAACATTCGAAAGACATCGCCCGAGATGTCAGCGCGGCCAAGGCGGCCGCCTCCGACGCCGCACTGCTGTCGGCGCGGGCCTCCTTGCAGACCCATGGCGCGATCGGTTACACCGCCGAACACGATCTGTCGCACTGGCTGCTGCGGGTGCAGGCGCTGCATTCGGCCTGGGGTGATCCGACAAGCCACCGGCGCCGAGTATTGGAGGCACTGTGACATCGACAGCGGAACGCCAACTGCTGCGGCAGACCGTCGCAGCACTGGTGGCTAAGCACGCCTCCTCAGAAGCCGTCCGCCGCGCCATGGAGTCCCCACGCGGATACGACGAATCCCTGTGGTCGATGTTGTGTGAGCAGGTTGGCGTAGCCGCGTTGGTAGTACCCGAGGAACTCGGTGGCGCGGGCGGTGAATTGGCCGACGCGGCAGCCGTTCTGGAGGAACTGGGCCGTTCACTGGTGCCCACACCGCTACTGGGTACGACGTTGGCCGAATTGGCATTGCTGGCCGCCGACCAACCCGACGGCGACACCCTCGAACAGCTTGCCGCCGGTGGGTTGATCGGTGCGGTGGTCTTCGACCGCGATTACGTGATCAATGGCGACATCGCCGATGTCGTGGTTGCGGTGCAGGACGCCCGACTGGTGCGCTGGACCGACGTGACGGCGGTGCCCGAACACAGTCTCGACC
>NZ_JAEMSG010000045.1 GCF_016462945.1 Mycolicibacterium sp.
CATGGTCAGCGGCGTCTCCTGCGCCGGCTTGACGATCATGGTGCAGCCCGCCGCGAGCGCGGGGCCGATCTTGCGGGTGCCCATGGCCAGCGGGAAGTTCCACGGCGTGATCGCATAACACGGACCGACCGGCTGCTTGGTGACGACGATGCGCCCGGTTCCGGCCGGGCTCGGGGTGTACCGGCCGCTGATCCGAACCGCCTCCTCGGCAAACCACCGGAAGAACTCGGCACCGTATTTGACCTCGCCCATGCTCTCGGCGACTACCTTGCCCATCTCCAATGTCATCAGGGTGGCGAAGTCCTGCGCGCGGTCGATGATCATCTCAAACACCGACCGAAGGACCTCTCCGCGTTCGCGTGCCGGGGTGGCCGCCCAGGAGGACTGCACCGCACAGGCCGCATCCATGGCGGCGAGCGCATCCGCGGCGGTGGCATTGCCGACCGAGACCAGTACTTCGTCGGTGGCCGGGTTGAGAACATCGAAGGTGGACGACGCGGGTCGCTCCTGGCCACCGATCCACAGCCCGGTCGGAACCGAGGCCAACAGCCGTTCAACTTCTGGGTTACTCATACCTCCATGATGTACACCTCCGGCTACCAGACCGCACTAGGGTCTGGGGAATGAGTGCAGATACCGCCGTCGGCGCCGCCTGGAATGCGCTGCGCCGCCACCATGACCAGATTGCCGACAAGAACCTGCGGGAGTTATTCGCCGCCGATCCCGACCGCGGCCGCCGGCTGACCCTGACAGTGGGTGACCTGTACATCGACTACAGCAAGCACCGCGTGGACACCGAGACCCTGGCCCTGCTCATCGATCTGGCCCGCGCGGCGGATCTGGAAGCGCGTCGTGACGCGATGTTCGCCGGCGAGCACATCAACACCTCGGAAGACCGCGCCGTACTGCACACCGCACTGCGGCTACCCCGTGACGCGACGTTGTCGGTCGACGGTCAGAACGTGGTGGCTGACGTACACGAGGTACTCGACGCCATGGGTGACTTCACCGACCGGCTTCGCTCCGGTGCGTGGACCGGAGCCACCGGCAAGCGGATCACCTGCGTGGTCAATATCGGCATCGGTGGCTCTGACCTCGGCCCGGCGATGGCCTATCAGGCACTGCGGCACTACGCCGACGCCGGCATCTCGGCCCGCTTCGTCTCCAACGTCGACCCGACCGATGTCGTTGCCAAACTTGATGGACTTGATCCTGCCACAACACTTTTCATCGTCGCATCGAAGACGTTCACCACACTGGAGACCCTGACTAACGCGACAGCGGCCCGTCGCTGGCTCACCGACACACTCGGCGACGACGCGGTCGCCAAACACTTCGTGGCGGTGTCGACCAACAAAAAGCTTGTCGAGGGATTCGGTATCGACTCGGCGAACATGTTCGGCTTCTGGGACTGGGTGGGCGGTCGCTACTCGGTGGACTCAGCGATCGGACTCGCATTGATGGCCGTGATCGGCCGTGAGGGCTTCGCGGACTTCCTGTCCGGATTTCATCTCGTTGACCGACACTTCGCGACCGCTCCGCTGGAGTCCAACGCGCCGGCGCTGCTGGGGTTGATCGGCCTGTGGTACTCCGACTTCTTCGGCGCCGAGACCCGCGCGGTGTTGCCGTACTCCAACGATATGGCCCGCTTCGCGGCCTACCTCCAGCAGCTGACCATGGAGTCCAACGGCAAGTCGGTGCGCGCCGACGGCACACCGGTGACCGCCGCTACCGGAGAGATCTTCTGGGGCGAGCCGGGCACCAACGGCCAGCACGCCTTCTACCAACTACTGCACCAGGGCACCCGGTTGGTGCCGGCCGATTTCATCGGGTTCAGCCAGCCGACCGATGACCTGCCGACCGCAGACGGCAAGGGCAGCATGCACGACCTGCTGATGAGCAACTTCTTCGCCCAGACCCAGGTGCTGGCGTTCGGCAAGACGGCCGAGGAGATCGCCGCCGAAGGCACCCCGCCGAGTGTGGTGCCACACAAGGTGATGCCGGGCAACAAGCCGACGACGTCGATCCTGGCGACCCGGCTCACGCCGTCGGTGCTGGGCCAACTGATCGCTCTCTACGAACACCAGGTCTTCACTGAGGGAGTCATCTGGGGTATCGACTCCTTCGACCAGTGGGGTGTGGAGCTGGGCAAGACCCAGGCCATGGCCCTGCTGCCGGTGCTCACCGAAGACGCCTCACCCGAGACGCAGACCGACAGCTCGACTGATGCACTGGTGCGGCATTATCGACAGGAGCGCGGCCGCGCCGGGTAGACCTGTGACGCCGACCAGCGTTCACTTCAGCAGTCGCGACATTCGCCGGTCGGCGAGCACCTTGCCCCCGGTCTGACACGTCGGGCAGTACTGAAACGACTTGTCCGCGAAGGACACTTCCCGCACCGTGTCTGGGCACACGGGGCACGGCAGTCCGGTTCGGCCATGCACCTGCAATCCGGATCGCTTCTCCCCCTTGAGCGTCGCAGCCTGCTGGCCCACGGAACGTTGCACCGCGTCACACAGCACCGACGTCATCGCACCGTGTAGCGCCGATACCGCACTGCCCGAAAGTTTTTCGGCGGTCGCGAACGGAGACAGCCTCGCGGCGTGCAAGATCTCGTCGCTGTAGGCATTACCGATACCGGCAATCACTTTCTGGTCGGTGATCACCGTCTTGATCCGTCCGGGGTTGTGCGCCAACAACTCGCCGAGCGCGGCCGAGGTGACGCTCAACGCATCGGGGCCGAGTCCGGCGATTCCGTCAACCTTCGCGGGGTCATCGACCAGCCAGACCGCGAGACGCTTCTGGGTTCCGGCCTCGGTCAGGTCGAAGCCGTCGCGAGTGGCCAAATGCACGCGCAGCGCGATCGAACCCTTTCCGGGCCGCAACGGGACCGGGTTGAGCTTGTCCGACCATCGCAGCCATCCTGCCCGGGAGAGGTGCGCAATCAGGTAGAGCCCGTCAACCTGCAACCCTAGGTACCTACCCCAGCGGTGGGCACCGGAGATAGTGGCTCCGTGCAGCGCAGTGGTTGGCGGATCGAAGGTCTTCAGCACCGACAGCGACGCAACATCGACACGTTCGATGGTCTTGCCAACGGCGTTGCGGCGCAGGTGATCAGCGAGTGCTTCGACCTCCGGCAGTTCGGGCAAGGGAGCCTCAGCCGAGAGCGCGATCGGTGCCGCGGAACGGAAGCGAGAAGATCCAGCCGACGATAGACAGCAGAATCGCCGCCCAGATGGCCGTCCACCAGAAGTGGTCGATGTGCAGACCCCAGTGCGTGGTGTGGTCGGTGATCCAGGCCGTGATCCAGAGCATCAGCGCGTTGATCACGACGTGGAACAAACCCAGCGTGAGGATGTAGAGCGGGATCGACAACACCTGGACGAGCGGTTTGATGAACGCATTCACCAAACCGAAGATGACGGCGACGACGAGGACGATGCCGACCGTCTGGATCGTCGAGTTTCCGCCGACGAAGTTCATACCCGGCAGGACGAGCGTGACCACCCACAACGCCAGACCGGTGATCGCGGCGCGACCGAAAAAGGACCCCATGTGCGCCCAGCCTACTTGGGCGTCACGCGCGCAGCAGATAGGTGTCCATGATCCAGCCATGCCGGCCGCGGGCCTCGGCCCGCATCGTGGCGATACGTTCGCCGACCTCACCGACGGTGCCACTGACCAGGAGTTCATCGGCCGTGCCCAGGTAAGCGCCCCACCAGATCCGGGTCTGCGGCGGGCAGCCGCGAAACGCGCAGTCCCCGTCCAGCATCACCACCGCGGAGCCGGACAGCCCGGTGCTGCGCAGTTGCCGGCCGGTGGTAATCAGGACCGGCTCGCCGATGTCATTGAGCGGAATGCGGTGCCGGGCGGTCAGTACCTGGATCGCGGTGATCCCGGGGATGACGTCATAGCGCAATTCGACGCGGCGCGCCACCTCGTCGAGGATCCGCAGTGTGCTGTCGTACAGCGACGGGTCACCCCAGGCGAGGAAGGCTCCCACGCCATCAGGCTCGAGTTCGGTCTCAATCGCATTGGCCCACAGGTGTGCTCGAGCCGTGTGCCAGTCGGCAACTGCTCGGCCGTAATCGCCGTCGGCCGAGCGCGGCGGGTCGGGCAGGTCGACGAATCGGTAGTGCGGCTCGGTGATGAACCTGCGACAGATCTCCCGACGCAACGCGACCAGATCACTTTTGGCTTCGCCCTTGTCCATTGCGAAGAAGACGCGCGTGTCGTTCAGCGCTCGAATCGCCTGCGTCGTCACGAAGTCCGGGTCGCCCACCCCGATACCGATGACGTGGATCGTGCGCATGCCGGTGAGCCTATCCAGCCCGCCGCAGTGCCCAGTTCCCGAGCAGCAGCGCAGCGAAACAGGCGCCGACGACTCCGGATACCAGCAGGGGCAGCCGCCCGTCGGCACCCCACAGCAGACCGGCCCACACCCCGGCGACGAGAATCGCCAACCCGCTGGCTCCCTGGAACACCCCCTGCGCGGTGGCTTGCCGATCCGAACCAACCATGGACGAGATCCAGGCCTTGCCGACCCCATCGGTGCATGCGGCGAAAAGTCCGTAGGCCCCGAGTAGCAGCCACGCCGTCGCCCGGTCGGTGGTAAGCCCCAGTCCGATATATCCGATCGCGAAGAACACCAACCCGATACCGAATACCGCCGAACGGGGAAGTCGATCGGCCAGCAGCCCAGCCGGGTAGCTACCCAGTGCGTACACCAGGTTGTAGGTCACGTACGCGAGGATCACCTCGACCACGCCAAAGCCGATCTCGTTGAGCCGCAACAGCAAAAGTGCGTCGGGGAAGTTGACCAGACCGAAGCCGACCACTATGGCGGTCACCCGCCAGAACCGGTGGGGAAGGTCGCGGAACCCGATCAAGATCGGCTGTCGGGGCGGTCGCGGGCCGGTTCTCGGCTTCTCCCGAACCAGGAAGATCAGCAGGACCGAGAGCACCGCAGGCACGATCGCGATGTACAGCAGCGGTGGGATCTGGTGGTCCAGCAGCTCATAGCCGGCAAGTCCGAGTAGTGGACCGACCACCGCACCGAGGGTGTCCATCGTGCGGTGGAAGCCGAAAACCTTCCCGCGCTCTCCGGATTTGATGCCTTCCACCAGCAGCGCATCCCGTGGCGCGCCCCGGATACCCTTGCCGAGGCGATCGACCACCCGGCCCGCCAGCACACCCGGCCACACGCCGGAGACGGCGACGATGACCTTGCCCAGTGCCGCCATGCCGTATCCGGTGGCGATCAGCGGTCGTTTGGCGAACCGATCACCGAGTGGGCCGGACGCCAGTTTCGTGATTGAGGCCGCGCCCTCAGCCGCACCCTCGATCGCCCCCACCACCGCCGGCGGGGCACCGAGCACCACAGTCAGGTAGATCGGCAGCAATGGGTAGAGCAGTTCACTGGCGGAATCTTGGAGAAACGACACCGCCGACAGCACCCGCACATTGCGGGTCAGCCACGTCACCGCCGGCAGCCCGTAGCCGGAAGGCGACACTGTGAGTTTGACATCATGCCCAGTCTGGCAGCACGCCGGAAACAGCATCGGCCAGTACCAGCTTGTAGCATTCCGCACCTAACCACTCCCCAACCCCAACCCCGACGCCAATCCCAGGAGTTCCGCAGTGTCCACGTTTAACGGTCTTCCCGTTCATCCGCTGCTGGTCCACTTCATCGTGGCCATCGCCCCGCTCACCGGGCTCCTGGTGATTCTGTGTGCCATTTGGCCGGCCGCCCGGCAGCGGTTGGTGTGGCTGGTGCTGGCGATGGCCGTGGCGACCGCAGGGATAACTCCATTTGTCACCGACTCCGGCGAGTGGCTGGAACACCATATCGAGAGTTCGGACTTGATTACGAAGCACGCCGAACTCGGCGACACGATGATCTACTTCGCACTGGCACTTCTCATCGCCGCAATCCTGGTGGTGGTCGAGCATGTGCGGGCCGGCCGCGGCAAACCCCTGTCGACTGCGCTGACGGCCGCGATCGCGGTGTTCGTGGTGTTGGCAGCGGCGGCGGCGACGGCACAGGTCGTCCGGATCGGCCATTCCGGTGCCGAGTCGGTGTGGAGCGGCGAGGTCGTCGCAACCGGCACGACCGGTGACTCCGAAGCCGGCGAGTAGGGGCCGACCGCGTCCGGAAAATAGAACAGGTTCTACTATCGGCTGGTGCGATTCACTTTTGCCGAAGCCATGACCGAGCCGAGCTACTACATTCCGTTGGCCAAAGCGGCCGAGGCGGCCGGGTACCACGCGATGACGATTCCCGACAGCGTCGCCTACCCGTTCGAGTCCGACGCCAAATATCCCTACACCCCCGACGGCAACCGCGAGTTCCTCGACGGGAAGGCCTTCATCGAGACCTTCGTGATCACCGCCGCCTTGGGCGCGGTCACCACCACGCTGCACTTCAACTTCTTCGTGCTCAAGCTCCCGATCCGCCCGCCCGCGCTGGTGGCCAAACAGGCCGGCTCGCTGGTTTCGCTGATCGGCAACCGGGTCGCCTTCGGCGTCGGCACCAGTCCGTGGCCGGAGGACTACGAGTTGATGGGTGTTCCCTTTGCCAGACGCGGCAAGCGGATGGACGAATGCATCGAGATCATTCGCGGTCTGACCACCGGCGATTACTTCGAGTTCCACGGCGAGTTCTACGACATCCCTAAAACCAAGATGACGCCCGCCCCCACCGAACCGATCCCGATCCTGATCGGCGGGCACGCCGATGCCGCACTACGACGGGCGGCGCGCAACGACGGCTGGATGCACGGCGGCGGCGAAGAGGATCTCGACGAACTCCTCGCCAAGCTCAACCGCTACCGCGAGGAAGAGGGCACCACCGGCAAGGACTTCCAGATCCATGTGATCTCGATCGACGGCTTCACCGTGGACGGGTGTAAACGACTTGAGGACAAGGGTGTCACCGACGTGATCGTCGGCTTCCGGATCCCCTATATCAACGGCCCCGACACCGAGAAACTCGACGCCAAGATCCGCAACCTGGAGATGTTCGCCGAACACGTCATCGGCAAGGTGAACCCCTAGGCGTCACAGAGGATCCCACCGCGCAGCGCGCTTCTCCCGGTGCGCGATCGCGGCCTCGCGCGGGTTGTTGGTGAAACTACTCAGCACCTGGGTGCGGTTCTCGATCTCCTTGGCATGACGCAAGCTTGGCGCATCCAGGGCGGCGTTGAGCCCGATTTTGGTCTGCCACACCCCGTAGGCGTTGTTGGCAGCGATGCCGCGGGCCATCTCGCACGCCGCGTCCATCAGTTTCTCGGCCGGTACCACCTCGTGCACCAAGTGAATCCGCATGGCCTCGTCGGCGTCGATGATGCGTCCGGTGAGCATCAACTCCCGAGCCACGCCCGCGCCGACGATTCGAGGCAGCAGATAGCTGGTGCCCATGTCCATCGACGAGAATCCCGCCTTGATGAACACCGAGCCGAACCGCGCGGCGTGCGCGGCGATACGGATATCGCAATGCAGCGCGTACGCCAATCCCCCGCCGACAGCCACCCCGTTGACGGCGGCAACAACCGGGATCGGCAGTTCATAGAGCCGGGTCATCTGATCGGCCAGTCGCACCTGGGCGTCATAGGTGGTCTTGAACGGCGCGGCCGCCGCCAGGGTCCACGGTTGCCCGGTACCGCTGAGGTCCGCGCCCGCGCAAAAACCGCGGCCGCCCCCCGTCAAGACGGCAACCCGGAATTCCCCGGAGCCCAGCCGCTCCAGGGCCGCATCAAGGCCGTCGAGCAGGGCACCATCGATGGCATTGAGTACCTCGGGCCGGTTGAGAGTGACCCGGGCAATCCCGTCCTCGGGAACGTCGAACTCCACTGCTGCCATGCGGCGACCCTAGCGAGGCGTTCGCGCTACCGTGCAACGCATGGACGAATACCGCGATCTTTTCCAGGCCAGCGTTGACGATCCGGCGGCGTTCTGGGCGCAGGCCGCGCGTGCCGTGTCGTGGACCCGGGAGCCGCGGCGCATCCTCGACGACGACAATCCCCCGTTCTATCGCTGGTTCCCCGACGCCGAGCTGAATACCTGCGCCAACGCCCTGGACCGACACGTCGCCCAACGTGGCGATCAGCCCGCACTGATCTACGACTCGCCCATCACCGGCTCGAAACGGACGTACACCTATCGCGAATTGCTCGACCAGACAGCGCGTTTCGCCGGCGTGTTGCGCAGCCTCGGCGTCGACAAGGGTGATCGGGTGGTGCTGTACATGCCGATGATCCCCGAGGCCGTCATCGCGATGCTGGCCTGTGCGCGGCTCGGCGCAGTGCATTCGGTGGTGTTCGGTGGCTTCGCCAGTCATGAATTGGCGACCCGGATCGACGATGCCCGCCCGACGGTGATCGTCTCGGCGTCCTGTGGGATCGAGCCGGCCCGGGTGGTGGAGTACAAACCGATGCTCGACCATGCACTGCAGCGCGCCACCCATCAACCACCGGCATGCGTGATCGTGCAGCGCGACCAACACCGCTGCAACCTCGTCTCCGGCCGCGATCACGATTGGGCCGAGCTGATGGCGACCGCGGAACCGGCTGATCCCGTGCCGGTGGTCGCCACCGATCCGCTCTACGTGCTGTACACATCCGGCACCACCGGTAAGCCGAAGGGTATCGTCCGCGATAACGGTGGCCATGCCGTCGCACTGATGTGGAGCATGCGGCATATCTACGGGATCGAACCGGGTGACGTTTTCTGGGCGGCCTCGGATGTGGGCTGGGTGGTCGGCCACTCCTACATCGTCTACGGGCCACTGTTGGCTGGCGCCACGACAGTGCTCTACGAAGGAAAACCTGTCGGCACACCGGATCCCGGCGCCTTCTGGCGAGTCGTCTCCGAGCACGGGGTCAAGGTGCTGTTCTCGGCCCCGACAGCGCTGCGGGCGATCCGCAAAGAGGATCCCGAGGCCGAGCACATCGGCCGATACGACCTCTCGTCGCTGCGTTTCCTGTTCCAGGCGGGTGAGCGGCTCGATCCCGACACTTATGAATGGGCATCCAAGGTGCTCGGCGTGCCGGTGATCGACCACTGGTGGCAGACCGAGACAGGATGGCCGATCGCCGCCAATCCTGTTGGTGTGGAACAGCTCACGCTCAAGGCAGGTTCGCCCACGGTGCCCATGCCCGGATACGACGTACAGATTCTGAAACCAGACGGATCCCCCTGTGAACCAGGCGAAGAGGGGGCGATCTGCATCCGCCTCCCGCTGCCTCCCGGCACACTGCCAACCCTGTGGGGCGACGATGCCCGGTACGAGGCGTCGTATCTGTGCGAGCATCCGGGCTACTACCTGACCGGTGACGGCGGCTATATCGACTCCGACGGCTACCTGTTCGTGATGGGCCGCACCGACGATGTGATCAACGTTGCCGGACACCGGTTATCGACGGGGGCTATCGAGGCGGTGGTGGCCGCTCACCCGGCGGTCGCGGAGTGTGCGGTGATCGGCGTGGCCGACGAGATCAAGGGCCAGGTCCCGCGCGGGCTGGTGGTCCTCAAAGCCGGGGCGTCCGCCGAAGGCATCGCCGAGGAACTGGTGGCCGCGGTACGTCACTCCATCGGTGCGGTGGCGTGTTTCCAGACCGTCGATGTCGTACCCGCACTCCCCAAGACCCGGTCGGGCAAGATCCTGCGAAAAACCATGCGCGGTATCGCCGACGGCCGCGACGAGCCCATTCCGTCGACGATCGAGGACGCCAGCGTGCTGGAGGCGCTAGGTCCGATCCTGCGGGGCTGATCCCGCAGAGTCCGATCCTGCGGGGCTGATCCTGCGGGGTCCGGTCCTATGGTGAAGCGTCGCCGTCCAGCCCTGCCAGCAGGTCGCCCTGTTCGGCGACCCTCGCCGGCACCTGGTCGTAGCGCAACTGAGCAAGCTCGGGATCGCTGATCTCGTCCCAGGTGCGCGGCGCGGCGACGGTGGGTGCCTCACGACCGCGCAACGAGTACGGCGCTGCTGCTGCTGACCGGATACAGCGTCAGACCGATGTCATCCATCAACCCCGGACCGCGTGCGCCACCTCCCCGAGCTGCGCCATGGTCACCCCCTCCCCGGGGTCGAGGTCGAACACCAGTCGGTTGGCGGGGCCGGGCTTGCCGTCAGAGCCGAAACGCCATTGCGGCGCATGGATTTCCGGCGCTGCCTGCTGCGCGATCCAGGCCAGCGCCGTCGCACTGTCGATAATCGGATAGACGGTGACACCGGATCGATGTGTCTGGGTACCGCGGGTCAGCCAGTCCGGGGCGGAGCGCGGCAGGGCTTTCTCGAAGCACGACGGTTCATCGACGCCGTCGGGCCAGCGCTTGCGGGTGGCCGGCCGGCCGACGAGATGCGGCAGCATCACCTCGGCGATGGTGGTGTAGTACCGGAAGACGCCGGCCTTCGTGGTGGCCTCAGTCGTGCCGATGCCCGGGTAGAGCACTTTGTCCGGGTTGGTCAGCTGGACCAGGGGACCCGTCGTCGCTCCAGGCGGCCACCTATCGATCACCAGATCAACGTATGCCCCGCTGATACGCTGATCCAATGACGAGGTGGTCGGTCGCGGGCCTGCTGGTGGTCGCAGCACTGCTGGGCGCCCCCAATGCATCCGCTGATCCGGAGGATCTGGAACCGTACTGCACGGGAGGCCAGGTGCCGGAAACCGGAGAGTGCCTCCTGCAACCGCAGAGCGTGTATATCGACGACGCTCCGGGCGCCAACCCGCAGATGCCGACGGGTCTCGACCCCGAATCCGTTCCGGCCGTCTGAACCGGCCCCACCCCGGCGGCGAGAGCGAGTCGGCACACCGACTGATGAGGCCGTGGCGAAGACGACCCCGGCCAAGAAGTAGAACGTGTTATAAAAACGTTCGACATTCGGGTTCAGCTGTCTCGCCAATATTGCTACGGTAATCGCCGAAATGGGAAGAGAGCCGACGTGATCCTCGACAGTTTCCGCCTCGACGGACAAGTAGCCGTAGTCACCGGGGCCGGGCGTGGGCTCGGAGCCGCGATTGCCGTGGCCTTCGCCGAAGTCGGCGCCGACGTCGTGATCGCCTCCCGCACCCAGTCCGAACTGGAGTCGGTGGCGGCCCAGATCGAGGCGACCGGCCGGCGCGCGCACATCGTCGTCGCCGATCTCGCTCAGCCCGAGTCGACAGCCGAGTTGGCCGCCAAGGCGGTGGAGGCGTTCGGCAGGCTCGACATCGTCGTGAACAATGTCGGCGGCAGCATGCCTAACACGCTGCTGACCACCAGTGTCAAGGAGATGCGGGACGCATTCACCTTCAACGTGCTGACCGCACATGCGCTGACTGTCGCCGCCGTGCCCCTGATGCTGGAACACTCCGGCAGCGGCAACATCATTAACATCACCTCGACGATGGGCCGCACGGCGGGCCGGGGCTTCGCGGCCTATAGCACCGCGAAAGCCGCACTGGCCCAATACACCCGGCTCACCGCGCTGGACCTCTGCCCGCGGATCCGGGTCAATGCGATCGCGCCAGGGTCCATCATGACCTCGGCGCTGGAGGTCGTGGCCTCCAATGATGCGCTGCGCGGACCCATGGAGAAGGCCACGCCGATGCGCCGTCTCGGTGTTCCGTTCGATATCGCCGCAGCCGCCGTCTACCTGGCCTCGCCCGCCGGCAGTTTCCTGACCGGAAAGATGATCGAGGTCGACGGCGGACTGATGGTTCCCAACCTCGATCTGCCCATCCCGGATCTCTGAGTCCCGACCACATCTCTCAAGTCCCGACCACAT
The DNA here is from genome assembly GCF_016462945.1 of Mycolicibacterium sp. Classification (GTDB taxonomy): domain Bacteria; phylum Actinomycetota; class Actinomycetes; order Mycobacteriales; family Mycobacteriaceae; genus Mycobacterium. The sequence goes on from NZ_JAEMSG010000045.1 coordinate 11,771, forward strand.
CTCCAAGTCACGAACACTGAGGAGCACCCAATGACCAAGAGCGGGCCAATTCGCGTCGCACAGATCGGTACCGGCAACGTCGGTGGGCACGCGCTCACGACGCTGATCACCAACCCCGACTACGAACTCACCGGCGTGTGGGTGTCCTCCGACGCCAAAGCCGGCAAGGATGCTGCCGAACTAGTCGGGTTGGACACCATGACCGGAGTCAAGGCCAGCACCGATCTCGACGAAGTCCTGGCCACCAAGCCGGACTGTGCGGTGTACAACGCAATGGCCGACAATCGTCTAGTCGAGGCCCTGGAGGACTACCGCCGCATCCTCGCCGCAGGTGTCAACGTCGTCGGCAGCGGCCCGGTGTTCCTGCAGTATCCCTGGCAGGTGATCCCCAACGAGATGATCGCCCCACTGGAAGACGCGGCACGCGAGGGTAATTCGAGTCTTTACATCAGCGGGATCGACCCCGGCTTCGCCAACGACTTGATCCCGCTGGCATTGATGGGCACCTGTCAGAGCATCGAGCAGGTGCGCTGCATGGAGATCATCAACTACGACACCTACGACAGCGCGACGGTGATGTTCGACGTCATGGGCTTCGGGAAGCCGATGGACGAGATCCCGATGCTGCTGCAGCCTGGCGTGCTGAGCATCGGTTGGGGTTCGGTGGTGCGTCAGCTCGCCGCGGGTCTCGGAGTGGAACTCGACGGCCTGGAGGAGACGTACATCCGAGAGCCCGCACCGGAAGCTTTCGACATCGCCTCCGGGCATATCGCCAAGGGCACTGCCGCGGCGCTGCGCTTCGAGGTGATCGGCCTCGTCAACGGAGCTCCGGCCGTGGTTCTCGAGCATGTCACCCGGCTGCGCGACGACATATGCCCGAATTGGCCGCAGCCCGCGCAACAGGGTGGCAGTTACCGCATCGAGATCACGGGTGAGCCGTGCTACGGCATTGACCTCTGCTTGAGCAGCCCCAACGGCGACCACAACCACGCCGGGGTGCTTGCCACCGCGACGCGGATTGTCAACGCGATACCCGCCGTGGTGGCTGCCGCACCGGGTATCCGCACCACTCTGGACCTGCCGCTGGTGACCGGTAAAGGGCTGTACGCTGGACGAGAGGGCTCATAAGAGTCCAGCAGCGGAGGATCATGCCGACCTTGCCGAGCCGGAGCGTCGCAGCGTTACTCGTCTCTGCCGCAACGATTTTCGCGATCGCCGGCTCCGCCGTCGCCTCCGCGGACACCCAACTGATCACCAACTGCCCGCAGCCCTCGGAATCGAACGGTGTGATCATCAGCGACACCGTCACCGACTGCAGCCCTTCGGGCAATATCCAGATCAATGCTGCTCCGGAGATGCCCGACTACCCGTATCCGTGGGACGACGAGTTTTACGGCTCGGCGTTGCTCATCGGCGGTTATGGCCGTGGCTACCGGTGACGTGAGGCGCGTTACTGCCCTGCCGATCGCCTTGGCCGTCGCAGTACTGGTCGCCGCCCCGGCAACCGCCGTGCCGGACTGCACCGACATCGCTCCCAATACCCGGATCTGCCAAACCGCGGGGCATTCGGCAATCGTCACTTCGCCCAACCCAGCGTTGACCAACCCCTATCCCGGCTGGGGCTACGGTCCGCTCGGATTTGGACTCGGCGGCATGTGGATCGGCCGGTGAGACCGGACCACACCCGCCTCCCGGCCAAACCCGGTTGGACTCTGCTCGGGCCGGCCTTCGTGGCCGCGATCGCCTATGTCGATCCCGGCAATATCGCCGCGAATGTCAGCGCGGGATCTCAGTTCGGTTTCCTGCTGGTGTGGGTGATCGTCGCCGCCAATGTGATGGCGGGCCTGGTGCAATTCCTGAGTGCCAAGCTGGGACTGGTCACCGGACAAACCCTGCCGGAGGCGGTGCGCGACAGGACCCGCACCTCGACCCGCATTGCCTACTGGCTCCAGGCCGAATTTGTCGCCATCGCCACCGATGTGGCCGAGATCATCGGCGGCGCGATCGCCCTGCGGTTGCTCTTCGGACTGCCCCTGGTGCTCGGCGGTGTGATCACCGGCGCGGTATCACTGCTGCTGCTGGAGATCGGTGACCGCAAAGGGCAGCGGGTATTTGAACGTGTCATCATCGGCCTGCTGTTGGTCATCGTCATCGGGTTCGCGGCGAGCTTGGTGGTGAACCCGCCGCCTGCAACCGACGTGATTGACGGACTTATTCCGCGCTTCGACGGTGTGCAGAGCGTCCTGCTGGCCACGGCCATGCTCGGGGCAACGGTGATGCCGCACGCGGTGTACCTGCATTCGGGGCTCGCGCGCGATCGGCACGGCCATCCCGGACCCGGTACCGAGCGTGCGGTGCTCCTGCGGGCGACCCGCTGGGACGTCGGCATCGCGATGCTTCTCGCCGGTGCGGTGAACCTCGCCCTGCTGTTGGTCGCGGCGACCAACCTGCGCGGTCGCGCCGGCACCGACACCATCGAGGGCGCGCATGCCGCAGTCGGTGACACCTTGGGCCCGACGGTGGCACTGTTCTTCGCGATCGGACTCCTGGCCTCGGGGTTGGCATCGACATCAGTGGGTTCCTATGCCGGCGCCATGATCATGGCGGGTCTGCTGCGCAAGTCCTTCCCGCTACTGGTGCGCCGTCTCGTCACCCTGGTCCCAGCACTGGCGGTCCTGGCCAGCGGCGTGAATCCCACTCACGCGCTGGTGCTTTCGCAGGTGGTGCTGTCCTTCGGAATCCCGTTCGCCTTGGTGCCACTGATGCGACTGACCTCCGACCGCGAACTGATGGGCACCGACGCCAACTCCCGGCTGACCACGGTCGCGGGCTGGTCGGTCGCCGCGGTCATTACGCTGCTCAATGTGGCACTGATCTACCTCATACTCTCCTGATGGAGCAGCACACCTACTTCGCTTACGGGTCCAACCTGTGCGCGGAGCAGATGGCCGAACGCTGCCCGGGTGCGGCAGACGCGCGCCCCGCTGTGTTGGCTGACCACGACTGGCTGATCAATGAGCGTGGAGTCGCGACCCTGGAACCGTTCATCGGGAGCACGGTTCACGGAGTGCTCTGGACAGTGACCGATCACGATCTGATGAACCTCGATCGCGCCGAAGGCGTTCCCGAGCGTTACCGCCGCGACAGGCTGACCGTACGAACCGTGCATGGCCCCGCGACACCCTGGGTCTACATCGACCACCGAGTTCGGGCCGGTGCTCCGCGCCCGGGCTATCTGGACCGCATCATCAGCGGTGCGCTGCACCACGGACTGCCACTCCAGTGGATCGAGTTCCTGCGCCGCTGGGACCCCGCACACTGGCCCATGTCGAAGTCGCAGACTAAAGATGTTGGACCACAGACACTTTCGGAACTGCTCGCCGATCCAGGCGTCACCGAAACCAGCACGCTGCGGTCCCGCTTCGGCTTCATGGCCATCCACGGCGGGGGTCTCGAGCAGATGACTGATGTGATCGCCGAACGTGCCGCGGAGCTGTGCGGGGCATCGGTGTATCTGCTGCGGCACCCATGCGACTACCCACACCACCTACCGTCGGTTCGTTATCTCCCTCAACAGTCCTCGACGCTGGCCGAGTTTCTGGACCACATCGACGTCGTGGTCTCGCTGCACGGCTACGGCCGAGTGGACCGCAGCACCCAGATCCTGGCCGGCGGGCAAAACCGCGAACTCGCCGGGCTCCTCGCACGCTGCATCGCGGTGCCCGGCTATCAGGTGGTGACCGACCTCGATGCCATGCCCCCGGAGTTACGCGGGTTGCATCCCGACAACCCGGTCAACCGAGTTCGCGGCGGCGGCGCGCAACTGGAACTGTCCTCCCGGGTCCGTGGGACGAGTCCGCGCAGCCAACTGCCCGGTGAGGACGGTCTGACCCCGGCGACCTCAGCGTTGGTGGCCGGCCTGGTTACCGCGGCCCGCTCCTGGCGCGGATGACCTGATCAGAGTGATTGCGGTCACACGCCCGCTCCCCGGACCCATCCTGAGCCGGGCCTGCTCCGAATAGCATTCGTGACCGTTCTCATGAGCGACCTGGTCGAGCCGGCAGCGACTCCCGCGATATACCCCACCCGGGTCACCCACCTGCATCGCTCGCCGGTGGCGCACTACGCCGAGCGTCGCAGCTACAGCTGGTTCGTCGACATCGACGAACTGCCGCGGCTGCCATGGTGGCTTCGCCCCTTCGCCCGCTTCGACGGTGCCGACCACTTCGACGGTGGGCCGAATGAGACCCTGCGGCAGCGGGTCGACGCCTTCCTGGCTACCAACGGGGTGTTCCTCAACGGTGGCCGGATCACCGCACTGCTGTTGCCGCGGGTCCTCGGGCGCGCGTTCAACCCGCTGAGCCTGTTCTGGTGTCATGATGCGGGCGGCGCGCTGCGCTGTGTCGTGGCCGAAGTGCAGAGCACGACCGGCGATCGCACCGCCTATCTCGTTCCGCCCGGCGAGGACGGTCCGGTGCCGGTCATCGGGGCGATGAGGCAATCAGGCGTACACACCGATACCGGCTACTTTCTTGTCCGCGCTCCGCAACCTGGCGAAAAGCTTGATCTGACGGTCTCGCAACACCATGACAATCACGCCGCGATGGTGGCTACCTGGCGCGGCGACCGCCGTCGGGCGACAGCTGGGCAGATCCTGATGATGCAGTTCACCAACCCGCTGGCCCCGCACATGACGGCGTTGAGCCTGCGATTCCAGTCCCTCGTTCTCCGCATGCGCGGTATGCCGACGGCGCCCCGCACGGCCATTGCGCGGCCGGATCGGATTCCCCACACTGCGACCGCCCACACCGCGGCGGCCGGCTGGGCCGGTAGCAGCCGCTCGTGGGCGACGTCGTGACCCAGCTGCTTGACCGCCCAGCTACGCTTCCCGTCAATGGCACCCATAACGAGCGGAGATGGCCGGTGACATCCGCCGACCTCGGCGCGTTGCTGCGTCGCGTCGCACAGCGCGATTCCGAGGCTTTCGCCGCCCTCTACGACGCCACCCGGTCCCGGGTGTACGGGATGGTCACCCGGGTCCTGCGTGACCGCGGGTACAGCGAAGAAACCACCCAGGACGTCTACCTCCAGGTCTGGCGAACCGCGGAGAGTTATGACCCGGCCTCGGGTAGCGCGCTAGCCTGGCTGCTCACCCTGGCACATCGCCGGGCAGTGGATCGAGTGCGTGCCGAACAGGCCGCCACCCAACGTGATTCGCGCTACGGCGCGGCATCTATGGAGCGTCCCGCCGATCACGTCAGCGACGCGGTGATCTCAGATGAAGAACGGCGACGAGTCGTGGAGTGCCTGGACGGCCTGACTGACCTACAGCGGGAGTGCATCGAGCTCGCCTACTATCAGGGAATGACCTACGTCCAGGTCTCGGAGCGTCTGTCGGCAAATCTGGCCACCGTGAAGTCTCGGATGCGCGATGGGCTTCGTGGCCTGCGTAACTGCCTTGGTGTTCGGTGAGGGAGCGACGATGACGCAATCACACACTGAAGGCGCAGACCCGTTTGATCTGGCAGTCCCCTACGCGCTTCATGCAATATCGGACGACGAGCGCGACGCGGTCGAGAACACATTGGCAACCGCCGGTCTGTCGGCGGCCGACGCCTTCTACGACGAAGTGCGTGCGATCCGCGAAACCATGGCCGCGGTCTCGGCCGCCAGTGCCGAGGAGCCATCGGCCGACCTACGCGGCCGACTGCTCACGGCAGTTGCCGCCGATAACGTGCGCAGCCTGCCATCACCACGTCGGCGCACCGCGTGGATGTCCGCCGCGGCAGCGCTGGCGGTCGGCCTGGTCGCGGCGGGCATCGGGATATCGTTGCGGCCGCCCGCGCAAGAACCGTCGACCGCGCAGCAGGTGTTCTCAGCCTCCGATGTCCACACCATCTCCGGCGCCATCCCGGCGGGCGGCAACGCGACCGTGGTGTTCTCTAGGAACAGCAACGCCGGCGTGCTGGTGATGACTGACGTGCCGCCGCCCGCGCCGGGAACCGTCTACCAGATGTGGCTGGTGAGCGACAGCGGCGCTACGTCGGCCGGCACCATGGACGCCAAGGCGGTAGCCCCGTCGACGACGGCGGTGCTGACCAACATCGGTAACTCGACGAAACTCAGGTTCACCGTGGAATCCGGATCGGGTGCGGACCAGCCCACCGGTCAGGTGATAGCCGAGTTTGCACTAATCTGACTCACCGATGACCAAAGATTTCCGCTTCGGTATCGGGCTGCGCTCGATCAAGTCGGCGGACCGGTTGCGCGAGAAGGTACGTAAGTTCGAGGGTCTCGGATTCGATGTCGTTCACTTTCCCGATCACATCGGCGCGCCCGCCCCCTTTCCCGCGATGGTGGCGGCCGCCGACGCCGCCCGCACCATTCGGGTCGGCACCTTCGTCCTCAACGCCGCCTTCTACTCGCCGGCACTGCTTGCCCGCGACGCGGTCGACACCGATCTGCTCTCCGATGGCCGACTCGAGTTGGGCCTCGGCACCGGTTACGTACAAGAAGAGTTCGAAGCCGCGGAGATTGCCTATCCCAGTGCCGGGGAACGCGTTGCGCACCTGCGTCATACGACGACCTATCTCAAAGATGTCGCACCGTCCATCCCACTGCTGATCGCCGGCAACGGCGACAAGGTGCTGACGATCGCCGCGGAGCACGCCGACATCATCGGCCTCACCGGCGGTGGCATTCCCGAGAACGCCGGCGACGACCCATTGGCCGAACGAGTCGACTTCGTCCGCGCCGCCGCCGGTGACCGTTTCGGTGAACTTGAACTCAACCTCGCGATCACCGCGGTGCCCACCGATGCCTCGGGAATACCCGATCTCACGCTCACTCGGGCCTACTTCCCGGAGGCGAGCGATGAGCAACTCATGGCCATGCCCACCGTGCTGAGCGGAACCCCGCGCCATATCGCCGACGTGCTGCGCGAGCGCCGCGACACCTATGGGGTGACCTATCTGACCGTGCAGGACTACCACGGCGACTACTTCGCTCAGGTCATCAACGCATTGCGATGACCGAGCCGATCCCGGCGTAAACTTTAACGCGCCCCGCCCTCGTAGCTCAGGGGATAGAGCACGGCTCTCCTAAAGCCGGTGTCGCAAGTTCGAGTCTTGCCGGGGGCACTGACGGTCCCACCTAAACGCGGTGAGTGCGGCGCGCGGGCCGCATCCGGGCGCCGGACGAGACGAAGGAGCCCCGAACCTTGTGGTTCGAGGCTCCTTCGTTGGAACAGGCAGTGCGTCAGCTCGCGCTGGCCGCCGACCTAGCCGCACGGGCAGCGCCCGCCTTGGCCTGACCGGCCGCGCTGGCCGTCTTTGCCGTCAGGCGACCGGCAGTCGAGCGACCGGCGCTGGCGGCATCGGCCTGAGCGGTACCGGCAGCACTGCTATCCACCGAAGCGGCCGCACGCGCGGACACCGCGGACGGAGCGGCAACCGAAGATGCCCTCACAGCACTGGCCGGAGCCGGCGCCTGAATCCCGAGCTGGCTGGTGACGTAGGAAATCACTCCCGGCACCCCGGTGGCTGAACCGTTGTAACCGCTGAAGTAGGCGGTGGCGAGCAGACTGTGACCGATCGCGACCGGGCCGAGGTTGATCACCGGCGTCAGCGAGGTCAGCCCCAGAACGATGCCCTGGAGGAGATTGGTCGGCGTGGTGCCGAGCTGGCTGGTGACGTAGGAGACAACCCCCGGGACGCCGACGGCCGAACCGTTGTATCCGCTGTAGTAGGCGTTGGCAAGCAAGGAATTACCAACCGCGACCGGGCCGAGGTTGAACACCGGGATCCCAGCGGTCACCGCGAGGACCTGGGCCTGGTTGTTGTCGAGGTAGTTGGTGATGAAGCTGCCAATATTGCCGAAGCCGCCGAACCCGCCACCCCGATGGTGATCTTCGCCGTCGTCCTCGACATCCTCGCCGTCATCGTCGTCTTCTTCGTCGTCCCAGGCCGCTGCCACACCGGAGCCATGCGAATGGTTGCTGGCGCCCCCATTGCCCTGCCATTCGGAATACGACATCAGCTGGAAAGCAGACGACACCGTCGTCACGCTGGGTGCCGACGCGGCAGCAAGCTCATGATCGAAGGTGATCGTGGGCGTCGCGACGAAGAGCGCGCCGGCGGCGACTAGGGCCGCTCCGGTCAACGCGACTGGCCGAGTATTGGTGGTCATGATGTGTTCCCTCCGGTTGTGTCCCCGGCGGACGCCAGCGAACTTAACGTTTCATAGCATAAGGCTGAGACTGATGTAAGAGACACTAACCGGCAAGTTTGCTCGATGCAAGTCCGGCCAGGGCACCGGTGCCACCCGCGACCCGGACGGTGCTTGTCCGGTCGCCGGGACGATCGCCAGCCCGCAGGCACCTCGGTTAATGCGCGGCGCCGCTCTGTTAAATGTAGTAATTTTGGTCATGTGACTAGAAACGTCTGGATACTCGGCGGCTACCAGAGCGACTTCGCTCGCAATCTCACCCGCGAGGGTCGGGACTTCGCCGACCTGACCCGCGAAATCGTCGATCAGACCCTGGCCGAAGCCATGATCGACGCCACCGATATCGACGTCGTCCACGTCGCCAACGCCTTCGGGGAGATGTTCGCCCAACAGGGGCACCTCGGGGCTATGCCGGCGACCGTCTGCGAGGGCCTCTGGGACACTCCGGCAACCAGGCATGAGGCCGCCTGCGCGTCGGGCAGCGTTGCCGCTCTTGCCGCGATCGCCGACCTGCGCGCCGGCAATTACCGGACCGCGCTGGTCATTGGATTGGAACTGGAGAAGACGGTGCCCGGCGACACCGCGGCCCAGCATCTGGGCGCAGCCGCCTGGACGGGCCATGAGGGTGCGGACGCGAAGTTCCTGTGGCCGGCGATGTTCGCCGAGGTAGCCGACGCCTACGACCGCCGCTTCGGCATCGACGACACCCACCTGCACGCCATCGCAGCGATCAACCTCGCCAACGCCCGACGCAACCCCAACGCCCAGACCCGCGATTGGCAGGTGCCCGATCTGGTGGCCAGCGGTTCCGACGACTCGGTGAACCCGCCTGTGGAGGGCCGGATCCGCCGGTTCGACTGCAGCCAGATGACCGATGGCGGCGCTGGCGTCGTCCTGGTCGGCGATGAATTCTTGGCCGAACACCCCGGGGTTCGACCGATCGGACTGATCGAGGGCTGGGGACACCGCACAGTGGGTCTGGGACTGCGTCAGAAACTCGATCGCGACGCCGACAATCCCTATGTGGCGCCGCATGTGCGCGCAGCCGTGCACGACGCGTTCGGCCGGGCGCGAGTGGATCTTGACGATCTCGATGGCTTCGAGGTGCACGACTGCTTCACCCCCAGCGAGTACCTCGCGATCGACCACATCGGACTGACCGGGCCGGGCGAATCCTGGAAGGCCGTCGAAAGCGGCGATATCGAGATCGGCGGACGACTTCCGATCAACCCGAGCGGTGGCCTGATCGGCGGCGGTCACCCGGTCGGCGCCTCCGGCATCCGGATGATGCTGGATGCCGCCAAACAGGTCAGCGGACTCGCCGGCGACTATCAGGTCGACGGTGCACGACGGTTCGGCACGCTCAACTTCGGCGGCAGCACAGCCACCACCGTCAGTTTCGTCATCGGCACGGGCGAGCACGGCCGGACAGGACCCGGCAGTGGACATTGAGATCGTCGGCAAGTTCCTGTCCACCCTGCCCGAAGATGATGACCACCCGTATCGCACCGGACCGTGGCGTCCGCAGACCACCGAGTGGCGCGCCGACGACGTGACGGTCCTCGAGGGCGAGATCCCCACCGACCTCGACGGAATCTATCTCCGCAATACCGAGAA
>NZ_JAEMSG010000139.1 GCF_016462945.1 Mycolicibacterium sp.
GAATCTGGCCACCAACGTGGTGCAGGTGATCGAGGCACTCGAGGGAGAGGAAGGCGACCGCGGCGTGAGCTGGCTGCCGTTCTTCCACGACATGGGCCTCATCACCGCTCTGTTGTCGCCGATGATCGGCCACTTCTTCACCTTCATGACGCCGGCAGCATTCGTGCGTAGGCCGGGCCGCTGGATTCGCGAAATGGCCCGTAAGCCGGAAGACGAGGGTGGCGTCATCTCGGTCGCCCCGAACTTCGCGTTTGACCATGCAGCGGCACGCGGCGTGCCCCGCGACGGTGAGCCGCCGCTCGACCTGTCCAACATCAAGGCGATCCTCAACGGCAGTGAGCCGATCTCGGCGGCCACCGTGCGTCGGTTCAACGAGGCGTTCGAGCCATTCGGGTTTCCTGCCCGCGCCATCAAACCGTCTTACGGCCTTGCCGAGGCGACACTGTTCGTGTCCACCACTCCGGCCGGTGAATCGCCCAAGATCGTTACCGTCGACCGCGAGGAACTCAACGCGAATCGCTTCAGTGAGGTGCCCGAGGATTCGCCCAACGCCGTAGCCCAGGCGTCGGCCGGCAAGATCGGCGTGGCGGAGTGGGCCGTGATCGTCGACTACGAGACCGCAAGTGAGTTGCCCGACGGGCAGATCGGCGAGATTTGGATCAGTGGCCCGAACATGGGCACCGGCTACTGGAACAAGCCCGAGGAGACCATCGCGACATTCCAGAACATCCTCAAGTCCCGGACCAGTTCGTCACATGCACAAGGCTCGGATGACGCCGCGATATGGGTGCGCACCGGAGATCTTGGTGCCTATCACGAGGGCGACCTCTATATCACCGGCCGCGTCAAAGACCTCGTCATCATCGATGGCCGCAACCACTATCCGCAGGACCTTGAGTACTCCGCCCAAGAGTCCAGCAAGGCAGTTCGCACGGGTTTTGTCGCGGCGTTCTCGGTGCCGGCCAACCAACTGCCCGACGCGGTGTTCGACAATGCTCACTCGGGTCTCAAGCGCAATCCCGATGACTCCTCCGAGCAGTTGGTCATTGTGGGCGAGCGGGCAGCCGGCTTCCACAAGATGGAAGTCGAGCCGATCGCCGATGCCATTCGCGCGGCGATCGCCGTCCGGCACGGTGTGACCGTGCGTGATGTGCTGATGACGCCGGCCGGGGCGATCCCGCGCACCTCCAGCGGCAAGATCGGTCGTCGCGCGTGCCGCTCGGCGTACTTGGACGGCAGCCTCCACAGCGGGAAGATCGCCAACGCCTTCCCCGACGAGGTGGAATGACGATCGAAGGCCCCGCGTCTGACGCACCTACCCCGTCTGATGCGTCCGATTCCCTGGAGTCGGACGAACCGATCGCTGCCGCACCCGACGAGCCGATCGCTGCCGCACGCGGCAACCCTGATGCACCCGGAAACACCGTCGCACTCGGAAAGGAACTGAGTCCCGCCCGCACCGATATGTCGGTGCCCGAGATGCGCGGCTGGCTGCGTAACTGGGTGGCAGAAGCCACCGGCCAGTCACCCGATTCGGTCGACGAGTCCACTCCGATGGTTGAACTGGGGCTGTCGTCGCGGGACGCCGTGGCGATGGCGAGCGATATCGAGGATCTGACCGGGGTCACCCTGAGCGCGACGGTCGCCTTCCGGCATCCGACGATCGAGTCGCTGGCGACGGTGATCGTCGAGGGCGAGCCGGAACTCGAGGCGATAGATCCCGACGAGGACTGGTCCCGCACCCGTGACGTTGCCGATATCGCGATCGTCGGTCTGGCGACCCGGTTCCCCGGCGATATGGATACTCCCGATGCGATGTGGGAGGCGTTACTCGAGGGCCGCGACGCCATCACCGATCTGCCCGAGGGTCGCTGGGCGGAATTCATGGACGAGCCCCGGTTGGCCGAACGGATCGCCAAAGCCCGTACGCGCGGGGGATACCTCGCCGACCTCAAGGGCTTTGATGCCGAATTCTTCGCGTTGTCGAAGATGGAGGCGGACAACCTTGATCCGCAACAGCGGATGGCCCTCGAACTGACCTGGGAGGCCCTCGAGGGCGCCCACATCCCCGCCTCGAGCCTGCGCGGCAAAAGTGTCGGAGTGTTCGTCGGCAGCTCCACCAACGATTACAGCTACCTGGCGATGATGGATCCGCGCACCGCGCATCCCTACGCGATCACCGGCACCGCAAGTTCGATCATCGCCAACCGCGTCTCCTACTTCTTCGATTTCCGTGGGCCGTCGGTGGCCGTCGACACGGCCTGTTCGTCATCGCTGGTGGCTGTGCACCAGGGTGTTCAGGCGCTGCGGGCCGGTGAGGCAGATGTCGTGGTGGCCGGCGGGGTGAACGCCCTGGTGACTCCGGCCGTCACGCTGGGCTTCGACGAGGTCGGCGGCGTGCTGGCACCCGACGGACGGATCAAATCGTTCTCCGCCGACGCCGACGGCTACGCCCGCTCGGAGGGGGCGGGCATGCTGGTACTGAAGCGACTCGACGACGCCCGCCGCGACGGCGACGAGATCCTGGCCGTCATTGCCGGCACCGCGATCAACCATGACGGCCGATCCAACGGCATGCTGGCACCCAACCCTGACGCCCAAGCCGATGTGCTGCGCCGGGCCTATCGCGACGCCGGGATCAATCCGCGCACAGTCGATTACATCGAGGCACACGGCACCGGCACCATCCTGGGCGACCCGATCGAAGCCGATGCGCTCGGACGTGTTGTGGGCCGCGGCCGCGATGCCGATCAACCCGCACTGCTCGGTGCGGTCAAGTCCAATGTCGGGCACCTTGAGTCAGCCGCCGGTGCTGCCAGCCTGGCAAAAGTGGCACTGTCGTTGCACCACAACAAGATTCCAGCCTCGATCAACTACACCGGTCCCAACCCCTACATCGACTTTGACGCCATCCGGCTTCGGGTGGTCGAGACCGCCACCGATTGGCCGCGCTACAGCGGACACGCCATCGCCGGTGTGTCCGGCTTCGGTTTCGGCGGCGCCAACGCACATCTGGTCTTGCGCGAGGTACTGCCTGAGGATCTCATCGAACCTGAACCGGAGGCCCAACCTCAACTGGACCAACCGGCAGCCTCCGAGGCCGATGCCGTGTACGTCGGTGGCGTCCGGATGGATGAATACGGCGAGTTCATCGACACCGAAGACAGTGGCGGATATGGCGGATATGGCGGATATGGCGGGGATGGCGGGGATGACTATGACGATAGTGACGTCACCGAGCCCGAACCTCCCGGTCTCACCGATGAGGCATTGCGACTCTTGGAGATCGCCCGCGAAGAACTCGACGCCGAGGAAATCTCCGTTCCCGTTGTACCGCTGGCCGTCTCAGGGTTTTTAACCTCGCGTAAGAGAGCGACCGCGGCCGAACTCGCCGACTGGATCGACAGCCCCGCCGGCCGGGCTTCGTCACTGAAATCAATTGGTCGCTCGTTATCCCGGCGCAATCACGGCCGGTCTCGTGCGGTCGTGATGGCCCGCGACCACGATGAGGCCGTGAAGGGCCTGCGTGCGATCGCCGACGGTAAGTTGAGCCCGCTGGTCTACAGCGCTGACGGTCCGGTCACCAACGGCCCGGTGTGGGTGCTGGCCGGGTTCGGTGCCCAGCACCGCAAGATGGGCAAGAGCCTCTACCTGCGTAACGAAGTCTTCGCCGACTGGATCAACAGGGTCGACACCCTGATCCAGGACGAGCTCGGCTACTCGATCGTTGAACTGATTCTCGACGATGTGCAGGACTATGGCATCGAGACCACCCAGGTCACCATCTTCGGCATCCAGGTGGCGCTGGGAGAGTTGCTGCGCCACCACGGCGCGAAACCTGCTGCGGTGGTTGGTCAGTCACTGGGCGAGGCCGCTGCGGCCTACTTCGCCGGCGGCCTGTCACTGGCTGACGCCACCCGCACCATCTGCGCGCGGTCGCACCTGATGGGTGAGGGCGAGGCGATGCTCTTCGGCGAGTACATCCGCCTGATGGCACTGGTCGAGTACTCGGCTGACGAGATCACCGGAGTATTCACCGACTTCCCCGACCTTGAAGTGTGCGTCTATGCCGCGCCGACCCAGACCGTGATCGGCGGGCCGCCCGAGCAGGTGGATGCGATCATCGCCCGCGCCGAGGCGGAAGGGAAGTTCGCCCGCAAGTTCCAGACGAAGGGCGCCAGCCACACCACCCAGATGGATCCCCTACTGGGGGAGTTGGCAGCCGAGTTGCAGGGCATCACTGCCCATCCGCTGAAGATCGGCTACTTCTCCACGGTGCACGAGGGCGGCTATATCAGGCCGGGTGGCGAGCCGATCCACGACGTCGACTATTGGAAGAAGGGCCTGCGGCACAGCGTTCACTTCACCCAGGGCATCCGCAACGCCGTCGACAATGGGTACACCACCTTCCTCGAACTCGCGCCGAATCCGGTGGCACTCATGCAGGTCGGTCTGACGACGGCCGCCGCCGGACTTCATGATGCTCAGCTGATCGCCACTCTCGCCCGCAAAGAGGATGAGGTTGAGTCGGTGGTAGCGGCGATGGCGCAGCTCTACACCTATGGTCACGACCTTGATTTTGCGACGCTGTTCACCCCGGCGTCGGGCCCGGAAGATTATGCCGACATCCCGCCGACACGGTTCAAGCGCAAGCCGCATTGGTTGAACGCGCATTTCTCAGCGGACGGTTCGGGGATTCTTCCCGGCACCCATGTGGCAATGCCGGACGGTCGGCACGTGTGGGAGTACGCGTCGCATGGGTCGACAGATCTAGCGATATTGGTAAAAGCCGCTGCGGCACAAGTACTTCCGGACGCTACGTTGACCGCCTCTGAGCAGCGAGCGGTGCCCGGCGACGGGGCCCGGTTGGTGACCACACTCACCCGTCACCCAGGTGGGGCCTCCGTCCAGGTGCATGCCCGCATCGGCGAGTCGTTCACTTTGCTCTACGACGCCGTCGTCAGCCGATCCGGTGCGATGTCGAGCTTGCCGGACGCGGTGGCTACCGGTATCGCGGTGAGCGCTCCGACGGCGTTAGCCGAGCCGGTCGACGAGAGCCCCGATGCCGATATCCTGCACGACAACCTTGCCGCCGGTGCCGGGCTAACCGCCAGCCTGGGCAAGTGGTCCAAGGATTCTGCAGAGACGGTGCACGACCGATTGTCGACGATCGTCGGCAGCGCCATGGGTTATGAACCCGAGGACCTTCCGTGGGAGGTTCCGCTGATCGAGCTCGGGTTGGACTCGCTGATGGCGGTGCGCATCAAGAACCGCGTCGAGTACGACTTCGACCTGCCGCCGATCCAGTTGACCGCGGTCCGCGATGCGAACCTCTACGCCGTCGAGAAGCTGATCGAGTACGCCATCGACAATCGCGAGGCGGTGTCCGACCTACACGCGCACCAGAAGACGCTCACCCCGGAAGAGATCGCAGCCGAGCAGGCAGCGATCGCCGTTGGTGAGCTGCCGCCGGAACTGGCGGCCAAACTCGCCGCGAAACATCCCGAACTGCATTCGGACGTGCCGCCGCCGCCGACGAATCCAGCTGGCCCCGACGCGCCATCGACACCCCCGGCCGCGGCCCCTGCTCAGTCCGCAGCTGCCGCCGCTGGGCGAGCGCTCAGCCAACAGGCGGTTGTCGAGGCCCTCGGCACCGACGTCCCGCCACGGGAGGCTGCCGAGCGCATCACCTTCGCCACCTGGGCCATCGTCACGGGTAAATCACCGGGTGGCATTTTCAATCAGCTGCCGAAAATCGACGACGAGACCGCGGCCAAGATCGCCGCGCGACTCACCGAGCGGGCCGAGGGCACCATCACCGCCGAGCAGGTGAAGGCCGCCACGACCATCGAGGAACTGGCTACCGACGTCCGCGAGTACCTCGAGGCTGGTGAACTCGAGGGGTTCGTGCGCACCCTGCGGGCGGTAAAAGAAGGCACCAAAGAAGGCACCAAAGAAGGCACCAAAGAAGGCACCAAAGAAG
>NZ_JAEMSG010000140.1:0-419 GCF_016462945.1 Mycolicibacterium sp.
GCGCCCTCCGGGGCGTGGGGGGCTCGGGGCGCGTTGAGGATGTCTTTTCTGCTGCAGTAGCACCCATACACCAGACCGCGCTCGACGAGCTCGTCGATCACCGCGTCGTAGCGCCCCCGATGCACCGACTGCCACTGTGGCTCTTCGTCGCATGTCACACCGATCGCGGCCAGATCGTTCAATTGACCTCGGGCCACGTCCGCATGGGCGCGGTCGTCGAGATCCTCGATTCGGATCAGGAACCGGCGCCCGGTGGAGCGGGCGAACAGCCATGCCAGCACCGCCGTGCGCAGATTGCCGATGTGAAGATCGGCCGATGGGCTGGGCGCGAACCGGCCGGCTCCAGACGTGGTGGGCATCGGGAGAAATGTACGACGACTGCTGGTTCCTACCCCGGTAACCGCGACCACCGGCGGAGA
>NZ_JAEMSG010000140.1:429-5973 GCF_016462945.1 Mycolicibacterium sp.
GGTTGTCCCGTTGAGCGGCGCGTATCGTAGTTTCTCAGGAAAGTATGCAAAAATCTCAGGAAATATTAAGGTAATTGGCTAATGACCCGAGGGAGCTTTTCCGTGGCTAAGCACCGCCGTATCGCGCCGTATGCCTGGCTCGGCGCTGGTGCGGTGACGCTTGGCATGGGAGCCGCGCTGGTCGCGGGGACCGCGGTCGCGGTTGCCGACATCGGCTCGGGCGTCACTGACGGTTCCGCCAGTTCGGCTAGCGCCTCCAGTGGCCCCTCGAACGACGCGGCCGCACCGACCCACACGCGGCCGGCGAGCCGGGTCGCACGCGTGTCGCCTCGGGACAGCGGGGCGCCGTCGGCTTCGATGCGGAAGAACCGGGTGCTGGCACCGTTCGGGTTCGCCGATGCCGTTGTCACCCTGCCCGCCGCGTCCGCCCCCGCGTCAACTCCCGCATCGTTGATATCAATCCCTGCATCAACTCCCGCGCAAACGGAAACGCGTCGCGCCGTCCGGGTCCACTCGATCGGCAGCCAGCAGGCCGCGTCGGTCCACTCGGCGTCCGCATTGCCTGCCGCAGCCCCGCCCGGGCCGGGCGTGAACCCGTCCTACAACATGCAGTCGTATCTGCCGACGGAGCCGATTGTTGCAGGCACGCACGTCACGTTGGCGCTGGGGGAGATCTCTGACGCGCAAACGCTGCTGAACCAGGAGACCTGGGGTTCGGGCAGAATTGCCGCGGGCGTGGCGTCGATCGTGCCGCAACTGTTCCTCGCCGAGGCGGCGTGGTCGCTGTCGGCCTGGCAAAGCAACATGCCCAACGCGTCGCAGGCAGTCGCCCAGACGGTGGGTATCCCGATAATCCATCAGCTGATCCAGGTCAACCTGCTGGCCACGATGGCACTGCCGACATTGGCCGAGGCCGGCCTGTCCGGTGCGGTGCTGTTACTACCGCTGGTCAACCTCTTTGGCGCGGCCACCGCCGCGGCGCAGTCGCAGTTGGCCCAGGCCCGCAGTAACGGCATGGTCTACGCGGTCGTTCCGGTGCAGATGAGATCCATCACCGAGCCGGTGGTGAGCGTTTCGGTGAACAACGGCCCCGGCACGGCGGTGCTCGTCGACACCGGTTCCTCCGGTCTGCTCGTCACGCGCGACTCCGCGACCGGCGATCTGGGTCCGGCCGTCGCTACCGGGCAGGTCACCTTCAGCGGCAGCCCGACGACGTTCCACTACACCACCCACCTGACCACGGTCGACTTCGGCGGGGGCGCCGTCAGCACGCCCACCGCGGTGAATGTCGTCGATGAGGCGGACGCCGCGGCCTTCCGGACGTTCGTTGCCGGCAACGGTGTGGCCGGCATCCTCGGTGTCGGCGCGAACACCTACGGTCCGGGTCCGGTCGGCTACACGATTCCGACCGCGTCGCTGCCGGGCGAACTCAGCGACGGGTTCCTGCTCTACCAGGGGGCCCTGCTCGGACTGTTCGGCGTCATGGTCCTGGGCCCCGACCCGCTGGCCACCCGGGTATCGGTGCCGGGCGCACCTGATGCCTACGTCAAGGTCAGTGTCGATGATGAACCGCAGCAAATCGCCTACTCGATCATCGACTCCGGCGGCGTCTACGGGACCCTGCCGGCCTACCTGATCAATGGCGCTTCGTCAGTGCCGGTGGGCACCAAGATTTCGGTGTATACCGCCGATGGGCAGACGCTGCTCTACACCTACCTCACCAGTGGGTCGAATACACCAACGGTGGTCGGTGACGGCTCCCTGATGAACACCGGCTACATCCCGTTCCAACAGGGACCGGTCTATATCAACTATTCCGCACCGGATCGCATCGGGTCGACGGACTTCGCGATCTGGTGACCCGTCGGCGTTTGCCGGTGGGGCTGCAGGAACGGCCTGGCCCATAGTTCCCTCGGGCTGTTTAGCGTGCCCTAATTGGCCTATTGGCGGTCTTTCGACGATATGCCGTGAACGATTTCTGAGATTTGCCCGTGGCCGACCGTCGGCGGGGCTACTGTGCGGTTCAGGTTCAGCACTTTTCTTGGAGGAAATCATGGGCGCAGCGCGGTTTGTCGGTCGAGTTGGCGGATTGGCGGTGGCCCTCGGTGTGGGCGCGGCCGTGTTCTACGCGGGTGGGGTGGCTTCGGCTGACACCGCCGGCCCGGCTGCCGGGGGCTCCGATACCGCCGGCGCCTCGAGTGCTGCCGGCCCGCGGTCGACCGCGGCGTCGCGCCGCAGCGTCTCGGGCAGTGCGATTCCGAAGAGCAGCAACCGCCAGCGTGGCGCCGCCAGCCGCGGCGCAGCGGCTGCGTCGGACGGCGCAGTATCGAGCCGCCCGTCTGCTGCCAGCGTTGCTCGTCGGCAGTCGCTGAGCGCAGCGGGCACTAAAGCCGTTGTCGCACAGGTCACTTCGTCGGCGACGGCGACAAGTGGCAGCCTCACCGTCGACCCGACGCTGGACCCCCTCACCGACGGCATCATTCAGGGCAACTTGAATGCCGTCAGCTCGCGGGGATTGACGCTGACCTACACGATCCTCGGTGACTCCTGCGGCAGCAACTGCGGGCTGGGCGATATCGGCGGCAAGATCAGCGTCGGCACCGTTCCAGTCAGCCCTCCGACAGTCCCGTCGACAACTGATCCCCAGAGTTTCACGATCCTGCCGTACGCCAACTGGCTGGATGGCGGGTCCAGGGGCACCCAGACGTTCGGCGTCCGGGTCAGTGAGGTCACCCAACTCGACCAATTCCTGATCGGTATCCCGCTGGTGGGCACCTTGGCCGCACCGATCATCGACCTGCTCCAGACCCTGCCGTTGATCGGTGATCTGCTGGCCCCGATCATCGGTTCGTCGATAGTCGCCGCCATCGCCGCCGATGTCAGTACCTTGGCGCCCGACTCCACCCCGGTGGCCTACACCTACGCGGTCACCTCGTTCGACGGCGTCGAGATCAGCACCAACTTCTTCCCGGCCGCCAAGATTTTGGCCGATGACACCGCGCCGACGGCGATCAATATGCCGGGTCTGGGCAGTGCGGGTAGCTCGAACCCCTACTCGCTGTACGGCATCGGCGGCGAGACACTGGGAGTCGCGCCATTGCGCGAGGAAGGCTACAACGTGGTCACCGTGACCCCGCGCGGCGAATTCAACTCCGGTGGCATCCTGCAGCTGGACAACCCGTTCTACGAAGGCCGCGACGTCTCCTCAGTCGTGGACTGGATTGCCACCAACTCCCTGTCGGAGCTGGACGGCACCAACGATCCGGTGGTCGGCATGGTGGGCGGCTCCTACGGCGGCGGAATCCAGCTGACCGTCGCCGGCACCGACCCACGTATCGACGCGATCGTGCCCGATATCGCGTGGAATTCACTCAACTCCTCGCTGTACCCGGACAACACCTTCAAGACCGCCTACGCATCCCTGCTGTACCTGTCTTTGTTCACCACCGGCGCCCGCGTCAACACCCTGATCCCCCGGGCCATCCTCACCGGTGATCTGTTCGGCTGGATCACCGAAAGCGCGCAGGCCGTGCTGGCCAGCAGCGGCCCGACCTCGCTGCTCAACCAGAGCATTGCCCCGACCCTGCTGACCCAGGGAATCGTCGACGTTCTGTTCCCGCTGCAGCAGTCGCTGGACAATGTGCAGACCATCCTGGGCAATGGCTTCGGCGTGCCGGCCAAGGTGATCTGGTTCTGCGGTGGGCACGGTGTCTGCCTAGATCCGATCTCCACCCAGCAACCCTTCGTCCTCCTGGCCAGTGGTCTGGATTGGCTGAACCAGTACGTCGCCGGCACCGGCTCACTGGCCGACGACATTCCGAACTTCCAGTGGTTCGACCAGCTCGGCGACCTCTACTCGTCGACCCTGCTGCCGTACGAGTCCGGGTTCAATGACCTGGCGGATATCGACGGTATCTCCGATGGCGGTTTCCTTCCCATCGTTCCGATCCTCGGCGGGTCGAACGGGACCGGCGGCCTCTACGGGCTCGGCGGCGGCTCTCCTGCGAGCAACGCGATCAACGTGCCGATCGCGGTGACTGCGGGCACCCAGGTGGTCGGCGCTCCGACGTTGACATTCGACTATCAGGGCCTGGGCACCAGCCGGGCGGTGTTCGCACAGGTCGTCAACAACAGCACCGGGCAGGTACTCGGCAATATCGTCACCCCCGTACCGGTGACTCTGGACGGCCAGCAGCGCACGGTGACCTTGGACCTGTCGAATATCGTGTACACCTACGGCGGCGACACCACTCCGGGCTCGCTCACCGTCCAGATCACCAGTTCGGCGACGGCGTTCGAGAACCTCACCTCGTTCGGGTTGATGACGATCTCGAACGTCAGCGTGACGATGCCGAACCGCACGACGCCGTTGGAGCCCTAGTCGGGTCGACCCACCGTGGTATGACCGTGGTGGATCAGCGAGGTAAGCGGTGACGACGCTTGCCGGTGGGGCGCTTATTGCGCAGGCCGCCGGCAGGTGCCTCGTCGGCATCGGCTGACGCGGCGGCCACGGTCTCGTCAGCGTCGACAACATCGTCAGCCTCGACAACGTCGGTCGGGGTCTCGACGACCACAGTTTCGACCTCGGGTGCGTCACTATTGGCGGCGACGGTCTCTAATGTCGCGATCGCCCCGTCGGCCGCCTCATCTGGAGTCGCCGAGTCATCGGTGGTGACGGTGTCGTTGATCGTCCCTCCGCGCTTGGCCGCACGACTCTTCCGCTCCCTCGTCTCTTTCAGATTTTTCTCTTGCGGAGGTTGCGAGGCTTTCGGGGGCTTCGGCGCAGCGGGCGGTTTCTCGGCAACGCGGGAAAGATAGAAGGCGGCAATCCCCAGTACGGCCATCGACGCGGCCGCCCCGTACACGGCGAACAGCCACGGTCCGGCGGCATCGAGTCCGACCCAGGTCTCCGCGAGTGCGGTCAGGATGATCAGCACACCGGCCAGCACCTGCAGCACGGCCGACCATGCACGCAGTCGCAAGGCCAGCTCGGGCGTGCTGGCTCCTGTTTTGAGCGACTGCCGAAGATTGAGCGCCACCGGCACGGCAGCCAGAGCGATCGGCACCCCCGCGGCGATCCGGCCGACAGTAGCCGGTGTGGTCGGAATATCTCCTGCCAGCACCCACCACCGGGGCAGCACGAACAGCAGGTACAGGATGGCGCCCAACAGGGCGAGCGCGAGGTGGGTTGCTGTCGCGGCGCGGCGCTGCATACCACTCCTCGATTGCCATGGTCCGAGGTGCGGCCACGTGGTGTTCGCGGTCGAACCCCGGACGGGTGCGGAGGATAGGGGATTTGAACCCCTGAGGGCTATTAACCCAACCCGCGTTCCAGGCGAGCGCCATAGGCCACTAGGCGAATCCTCCGTCGGTCATGGTAGCCGACCCGACCGGCCTGCTGTTTCGGTTGGCTGTCCTGCCTCCGAGGGTGGGTACTACACTCGCGGTGGACCCCGCGCGGCGTCCAACCTGTGAACTCCCCCAGGGCTGGAAGGCAGCAAGGGTCAACGGGCTCTGGCGGGTGCGCGGGGTCCCCTTCTCGCC
>NZ_JAEMSG010000141.1:0-1511 GCF_016462945.1 Mycolicibacterium sp.
CCAATTTCGGACCTGCAGTAACGTCATGACGTGCCCACCACCCGTCGACGTCGCTTCGCGCTGATCCTGTTGGTGATCATCGCCGCCGGTGGCTGCCTGGCACTGGGCTGGTGGCAGTGGACCCGATACGAATCCACCTCGGGAAGTTTCCAGAACCTCGGATACGCGTTGCAGTGGCCGTTCTTCGCGGGTTTCTGCGTGTACGCCTACCGCAAGTTCGTGCGCTACGAAGAGGCTCCACCGGAACACAACGCAGGCGGCGAGGTGACCGAAATACCCGCAGGTCTTCTACCCGAGCGGCCATCGACTCCAACACCATCAACCGACGACAACCCCGTGCTGCGGGAGTACAACGCTTACCTTGCCGAGTTGGCCGAGGCAGACCGCGCCAACCAGCTGGCCGCCGATACCAACCAGAACAGGACGACAGCATGACCGAAACCCCTGAGGCCCACCCGCTCGCGCCGATCGAGAAGA
Source organism: Mycolicibacterium sp. (assembly GCF_016462945.1). Lineage (GTDB taxonomy): Bacteria > Actinomycetota > Actinomycetes > Mycobacteriales > Mycobacteriaceae > Mycobacterium. The sequence continues at coordinate 478 of NZ_JAEMSG010000141.1, forward strand.
TCCGCACCGCGTTGAACAGGTACCGGGCGTTGGCGTGGTTGACCGGCGTCTGGCTGATCGCGCTGTGCTACGAGATCATCCTCAAGTATGTGGTGAAGGTGGACCATCCGCCGAGCTGGATCGGTGTGGTGCACGGCTGGGTCTACTTCGTCTATCTGCTCTGCACTGCCAACCTCGCGGTCAAGGTGCGCTGGCCGATCGCCAAGACCATCGGTGTGCTGCTGGCCGGCACCATCCCACTGCTGGGCATCCTCGTCGAGCAGGTGCAGACCCGCGAGATCAAGGAACGCTTCAGCCTCTAGCCGTCAACCGACGAATCGGTACTCGACCTGAAGTGAGCGGTACGTGCGTTCCGCGCGTCGGTCCCGAGTGAGCAATGTACGGCCGTTGGCCACCGAAGCCTGACCGATGAGGGCGTCGTATACCGATCCGCCGACGATGTCGAGGGTGGCTAGTCGTGTCCGCAGGTCCCGCAGTCCGGCCGCGTCGAGCCAGCAGTCCTCGGGAAACGCTGTAGCTAAGACTGACACCGCTTGGTCTGCACTCAGACGCAGCGGAATGGGCAGGCGGGTCAACACGGAGTAGGTCTCAAACGCCGCGTGCCCGGCAAGCGCCGGACGAAGGTCTACCAGGGCTCGACGGCAGGCGGGGTGCGCCTCATGCGCCGGGTCGAGAGCCGCAATGGCGACGCTGGTATCGCACGCCCAACGCTCATCGCTGTTGGTCATCGCGAAGCCGTCGGACGTCGTCATCGGTCAGCACAGCGTCCACGATCTTGCCTAGTATCGGCAACCCGTCGCTGATCTGGACCGAGCGCCGGTCTCGTCGCACGGGTTCGATTCGTAAACCGGTGCCGTCGGGAATCAATTCCAACTGAGTGTCGGACGTGATACCCAGCGCGACCCGCAGCGCTTTGGGGATGACAACTCGTCCCACTCGATCAATTGCCACAAACATACCGCTATATTACCAATTGATTGGCAAATTGGTAACTATGAGCCAATCCAGTGATGCGCCTCAGTGCCCGGCCAGCG
>NZ_JAEMSG010000141.1:1611-5925 GCF_016462945.1 Mycolicibacterium sp.
GGCAAATTGGTAACTATGAGCCAATCCAGTGATGCGCCTCAGTGCCCGGCCAGCGTCGACAGCGCCGGCACCAACAGCGCCAGCGCGCGCCCGCGATGCGACACCGCGTCTTTCTCCTCTGGGCTCAGCTGAGCCGCGCTACGACCCTCACCCTCGGGGATGAACACCGGGTCATAGCCGAAACCCTCCTGCCCCAACGGTTCTCGGGCGATCACACCCGGCCAGGATCCGCGCACCACGGTGATATCGGCGCGGCCGGACACTAGTGCGCAGGCCGAGATGAACGCCGCGCCGCGCCGGAAGTCGGGAACATCACGCATCTGGGCGAGCAGCAGGGCGTAGTTCGCGACGTCATCGCCGTGGCCTCCGGACCACCGGGCCGAGAGCACGCCGGGCATCCCGCGCAGTGCCGAAACTTCCAGGCCGGAATCATCGGCCAGGGTCGCCAATCCGGTCGCGGCGAACCCGTCACGCGCTTTGGCGAGAGCGTTCTCCTCGAACGTGGCCCCGGTTTCGGGCGCCTCACCGAAGGGCTCCACGTCATCGAGCGATACCAGGTTCAAGCCGAATATCCCGGCGGCGTCGAGAACCCGGCGCAGCTCGGCCAGCTTCTTGGGGTTGCGGCTGGCGACTAGCAACTTCGTCATCTGAGCGCCCGCGTCAGCTTCCGAACGCCTTCTTCGGCGGCGGACCTTCCGGCAGGACTCCGGGGTACGGCAGCGCCAAGGTCTCGCGCTGGATTGCGAACAGGGTCTCGCAGGCCCCGAACGCGAGGTCGAGCATCTTGTCGAGGGTGGATCGCGGGAACGTCGCACCCTCACCGGTGCCCTGAACCTCCACCAGTGTTCCGGTGTCGGTGGCTACGACGTTCATATCCACCTCGGCGCGCGAATCCTCCTCGTAGGGAAGGTCGACGCGTACCCGGCCGTCGACCACGCCGACGCTGATCGCCGCGATCGCGCACGACAGCGGTTTCGGGTCGGTCAGCCGGCCGGCCGCGGCCAGATAGGTGACGGCATCCGAGAGCGCCACATAGGCGCCGGTGATAGCGGCAGTGCGGGTTCCGCCGTCGGCCTGCAACACATCGCAGTCGATGGCAATGGTGTTCTCCCCCAGCGCCGCCAGGTCGATACAGGCCCGCAACGACCGTCCGACTAACCGGCTGATCTCGTGGGTGCGCCCTCCGACGCGGCCCTTGACCGCCTCACGGTCCGAACGAGTGTGGGTGGCGGCCGGCAGCATGGCGTACTCGGCGGTCAGCCAGCCCAGACCGGAACCTTTACGCCAGCGCGGCACGCCCTCGGTGACACTCGCGGTGCACATCACCCGCGTTCCGCCGAATTCGATGAGAACCGATCCGGCCGGGTGTGAGGTGAAGCCTCGGGTCATGACCACGGGCCGTAGCTCGTCGTCTTCCCTGCCGTCTTGTCGCGCTGCCACGGCTAAACCTTATCCCGCCGCGATCCCGGGTCTCAGGACCGCCGGACCTCAATGGTCTCCCCGGCTACGACCGCGTGCACCGGGCCATCGAACTCGGCCTTGGCCTCGCTGATCACATCTTCGCGTGACGTCCACGGCGGAATGTGGGTCAGCAGTAGCTGCCCGACACCGGCCCGGTTCGCGATACGGCCCGCTTCGGCGCCGGACATATGCAGATCCCGCGGCCGGTCGGGTGAGTCGGTCCAGGACGCCTCGCACATGAAAACATCAGCCCCGGCTGCCAGTTCGACAAGCGATTCGCACACGCCGGTGTCGCCGCTGTAGACGAGCGTGGCGCCGTCTGCATCGGTGATCCTCATCCCGAAGGACTCGGTGGGATGAGTGACCAGCCGCGGCAGCACGCTGAGCCGACCGAACTCAACCGCTTCGCTGTCGACCCAGGTTCGTACCTCGAAAATGTCGGAGAAGTCGTCAAGCTCACCGCCCAGCGGCGAGGATGCCGCGGCCAGCCTGGTCCAGGTATCGCTGGGGCCGTAGATGATTCCGCGCTGGGTGGCCGGTGACGGGTGGTAGCGACGCCAGACGAACAGGCCGGGAAGGTCCAGGCAATGATCGGCATGCAGGTGCGAGAGCAGGATGTGCACATCATTGGGATCAGTGTGACGCTGCAGCGCGCCGAGGACACCGCCACCGAAATCCATCACCAGCGGCGGGGTGCCCGGTGCGGTCAGCAGGTAGCCGGATGCCGGCGAGTCAGGCCCGACGACACTGCCGGAGCAGCCCAGAACCATCATCCGCACGATATAAGCTTGCCACGTTGGGCGGGCGTACGGCTCAATTCTGGACGCCGACGTGGCGCCGCACCCCGGTGACCACCGGGCCGAGGAACCGGGTCGCCAACGCGGTGAACGCCTCCGGATCACCGGTCGCCTCGAAAACCCGTGACGCGGGCGCAGACTCGTGTGGGCGCAACTCGTCGCGCTCAGTGAGCACCCGCAGCAGATCCTTGGCCGTCTCCTCCGCGCTGGAGACCAACGTCACGGCATCGCCCATCGTCAGCTGTATCACCCCGGATAACAGGGGGTAGTGCGTGCAGCCCAGCACCAGGGTGTCGACCTCCGCCCGCCGAAGCGGCTCCAGATAGCCCTCGGCCAGGCCCATCACCTGCCGTCCGCTGGTGATACCGCGCTCGACGAAGTCGACGAATTGCGGGCAGGCCACCGCGGTCACCGCGACGTCGCGGGCGGCGGTGAACGCATCCTGGTAGGCGCCCGAGGCGATGGTGGCCTCGGTCCCGATGACCCCGATACGGCCGGTGCGAGTGGTTGCCACCGCGTGTCTCACGGCGGGCAGGATCACCTCGATGACCGGTACTTCGTAGCGTTCGCGGGCATCGCGCAGGAAGGCCGCCGATGCGGTGTTGCACGCGATGACGAGTGCCTTGACCCCGCGGTCCACCAGATCGTCCCCGATGGCCAGCGCATGCGCCCGCACCTCGGGCATGGTCAACGGCCCGTAGGGTCCGTGCGCGGTGTCGCCGACGTAAACGATATTCTCATCGGGCAGCTGATCAATGATCGAGCGGGTCACCGTCAGCCCGCCGACGCCGGAATCGAAGATACCGATCGGCGAGAAACTATCCGTCATCACGAAACCTCGGGAAACGTGCTGTCGTGCAGACGTTTTCGAGAACGAGCCGCACGCTCCGGGCCGGAGAGCCAGTAGGCGGCCAGTACACCCGCGACAGCGCCGCACAGGTGGCCCTGCCAGGAGACGCCGCCGCAGCGGTCGAGCACCGGCACTGCGCCCAACAGCACACCGCCGTAGACGAAGAGCACCACCAGACTGGTGACGATCTGCCAGATGTGTCGGGTGAACCAACCGAATACCAGCAGGAACGCCAGCCAGCCGAAGATCAGCCCGGAGGCGCCGATGTGGTTGGTCGGCAGCCGGCAACTGCCCAACCCGCCGATCAGCCAGGTGCCGAATCCGCCGATGATCCAGATGATCACCGTCGCCCACACGAAACGGGCCATACCCGCCAGCGTCACCAGGAATCCGAGCACCAGAGCGGGAACCGTGTTGGCGATCAAGTGCGCCCAGTTGGCATGCAACAGCGGCGCGAAGACGATGCCCCACAGCCCGTCGGTCTGCAGCGGTCGGATGCCGTTGTCGTCCAGTGCATGCCCGCTCAGCTGATCGGCGAGCTCAATGATGTAGAGCAACGCGACGAAGGACACGATCGTCGCGCCACCGACCTTGGCGCCCGCCCACCTGCTGGGTGGCGGCGGCTGAGTCATGCCCACCAAACTACCGGTGCTATCCGAACGCCCCGGGCAGCATACCGCGGTAGGTGGGTATCGCGGCCACCGATTCGGCGGCCAGCACCCCGACGAGGACGGCCCGGGCCAGGCAGTCCGCTGCTGCTGCCCCGACAGCGGCGGTAAGCGCTGTTTCCGGGCTCATCGCGGCCGGGGTATCGGGCGAGGGTTCCACCTCGACCGCGCCGGTGGCCAGTGCAAAGACGGTGTCGCCGTCGAGTGGGGTGTGCACCGGCCGGATCGCCCGGGCTAAGCCGTCGTGAGCGGCGACGGCGACCCGGTGGCAGCCGGCCTTGCTCAACGCCGCGTCGGTGGCGATCACCGCGATGGTGGTGTTCAGCGGTCCGAGTTCACGTATCCGCTCGGCGTACGCGGCGATCTGGTCGGCCGGTGGGGCGCTGAGCCCGAACTCGGCGGCGAATTCCGCCATCCACGGCAGGCCGGTCGCGGTGTCGAACACCTCACCGGCCGAGTTGACCACCACGATGGCCCCGACTGTCACGCCGGACTCCAGCACGGTCGAGGCGGTGCCGAGACCGCCTTTGAGCACACC
>NZ_JAEMSG010000046.1 GCF_016462945.1 Mycolicibacterium sp.
GGAATGGTCGGTCCCCATGCCGAGTTCGGCCGCCGAGCAGATCATGCCGTCGGAAACCGAGCCATAGACTTTGCGCGAGACGATGTGGAAGTCACCGGGCAGCATTGCGCCGGGTAGCGCTGTCACCACCAGATCGCCCACATCGAAATTCGTTGCACCGCAGACAATCTCGCGGCCGGTTCCCTCGCCCACATCCACCGTACAGGCCCGAATGGGTTTCTTGAACTCGGTCAGCTCCTCGATCGTCGCGACCCGACCGATCTTCAGCGGGCCACTGACCGGGCCGAGGGTGATCACATCCTCAACCTCATGCCCAACCCGGATCAACGCCTGCTCCAGATCTGAAGGCGACACGTCCCAGCCAGGTGCGCCAGCCCGCACGACCTCCCGCAGCCAGCTATACGGCAGTCGCATCAGACGCCTGCCCCGAACGGCAGCGAGAACCGGAGGTCGCCTTCGACGATGTCGCGCATATCGGGGATGCCGTTGCGGAACTGCAGGGTGCGTTCCAGACCACAGCCGAAGGCGAAGCCGGAGTAGATCTCCGGGTCGATTCCGGCGGCGCGCAGCACGTTGGGGTTGACCATGCCGCAGCCCCCCCACTCCACCCAGCCGGGCCCGCCCTTCCTACCGGGAAAGAACACATCCACCTCGGCCGAGGGCTCGGTGAACGGGAAGAAGTGCGGCCGCATCCGGGTGCGCGCCTCCGGGCCGAACTGCGAGCGCGCGAACGCGTCGAGCGTGCCGCGCAGATTCGCCATCGTCAACCCGCGGTCCACCGCGAGTCCCTCCACCTGATGGAACACCGGGGTGTGGGTGGAGTCGAGTTCGTCGGTGCGGAAGGTGCGCCCGATCGAGATGATGTACACCGGCAACTCGCGTGCCAGCAGGGTGCGCACCTGAACCGGCGAGGTGTGGGTGCGCAGCAGCTGACGGGAGCCCTCCGGGGCGATATAGAAGGTGTCGGACTCACTGCGCGCCGGATGATCGGGCGGGAAGTTCAGCGCATCGAAGTTGAACTGCTCGCATTCCACCTCGGGGCCCTCAGCCAGCTCCCAGCCCATCGCCACGAAGGTGTCGGCGATGTTCTCGGCCAGGATCGTGATCGGGTGCCGCGCACCGACCGCGTGCCGGGTCGACGGCAGCGTTACATCGACGGTCTGGGCGACCAGCACTTCTTCGTCGCGCCGGGCGCGTAAGACCGCCAACCGTTCGTCGAATAATCCCTGCGCCTCGGCACGAGCAAGATTGACCCGCTTGCCGGCATCGGCGCGTTCGTCCTTGGACAGTGCGGCCAGCGCTTGGCGGGCCAGCGCCAGCGGAGCACGATCACCGAGGTGCTCGGTCTTGGCGCGGGCCAGCCCATCGAGATCGTCGGCGGCGTCGAAGGCTTGGCGGGCCGCTTCGACGGCGACGGTCAGCACGTCCTGGGACACAGCAGCCTGTGACACTTCGACGGGTTGCTCACCCACGGGGCGAGATTCTCCTTAGCTGGCCGGGATTTCGCGGCACGGGCGTGACGGAAGTGCCGGTTTGGAGATCATAGGTGATGCCAGGATGTCACCTCGGCGGGCATTTCGCGCGGCCGGCGGAGGGCGGATAATCAGAGGTCTCGTCGTCGCTGCGATATGGGCGGTCGCAATCGCCGTCGGGGCGTTGGCTCTCAAGATCGGGACGGCGTGGTGGATCCTGGCCGCGGTGCTGGCCGCACTCGCCGGCCTGGGCACCTGGGATCTGCTGCAAACACGGCACTCGATCCTGCGGGCCTACCCGATCCTGGGCCACGCCAGATTTGTCGCCGAGTTGATTCGGCCGGAGATCTACCAGTACTTCATCGAGTCCAACACCGACAGCGTGCCCGTCGGCCAGACGGTGGTGTCGCCGCCGACACACACCGCATTCACGACCTCACCGGACCTGGTCCACTTCATCGCAACGCCGCGCAGCCTGTCCGGCGGCAAGCCGGTCAGCTGCATCCAGGCGATGAAGTGTCATACCAACCGCTGCCCCACCGGCGTCGCCACCCAGGACGCCGGGCTGGCACGCGCATTTCACGTGCCGGACAAGATCGAGCGGGTGGCCAACTTCCAGCAGGCGCCGGTGGCCAGTGCCGCTCAGATGGTGGCCTCGATGGGACTCGACAGCTTCGCGGAACTGCAGCCCTCGATGCTCCACCGGCGCATCGACAGCTATCGCACCCGCACCTATGCCGAGATCTACGAATGGTTGATGCCCGGTGAACTACTCGATGATCCACCTCAGACATGGCTGTCGGACCGGATCGAAGCCAGCGCCGAGGAGTTCGGCTGAGAAAGCGCCACAACTTTCCAGATCACCGAAACCACCTGCGCAAGTGCGGCACCGAGTAATCCAATGGCCACGACGGTCCGGAGCCCCTGGCCGGCGGCAATCAGCAGATAGCCGAAGCCCCCTGCCATGACAAGCAAGAGATACCGCGTCAGCGTCCAGTGCACCGGCTGTGCGAACCGGGTACCCACTCCCATGCCCAGGATCAGCGCGAGGGCATGCCCCACAGCGGTGAAGTCCCCACCGTCGAGCACTGCCGACCCCAGCGCTACCGCCAGCCACCATCCGGTCCACGCCGCGCGCCAGCGCCGCCGAATCGCTGCGGTGAAGGTACCCAGCACGCCGACAACGCCGTAGCTCATACCGACGTCGGCGACGTCGACGATCGAATGTGACTGCAATCCCAGCGCCAGTGCCGCCGCGAGTCCAGCCGCGACGAGCAATGTCGCCCCGATATGACCGACGGCGAAAGCCACCAGAAGCCGGCGACTGTGCCACAGCAGTTCACCAAGTGCGAGCACCGCGACCACACCCGGCAGCCAGATCTGGATGGAGTCGACGGGGTTGACGAAGGCGCTGCTGATCAACGTACCGATCCGGCCCTCGCCGAGGTTATGAAGATTGGTGCTGGCGCTCCGGATGACTTTCGCCTCGAACTTCGGCCCGAAATGCAGCAGCGCGAACGCCACCGCGGCAAGGGCAGCGGCCAGGATCAGAGTCACCTTCAGTCGGCTAAGCCAACTCAGCACTGTCGTCCGCCTCGTCCTCGCCGGACTGATCAGGATCCGCGCTGATCCGATACATCATCAGATCGGCCGGAACACCTGCCTGACGCGGCGCGAACACTTGGCGGCGTACCCGCTTGACGCTCACCCCCAGTGTCTCCATCTCCTCGGCGGAAATCCTCTCCAGTGTCTGGCCCGAAATGATGAGCCCACCGCGAGTGGCCCGCTCCATCACCCGGGCCGCCACGTTGACATCCACGCCCAGCCAGTCCGATCCGATGCGCTGGGGGCGACCGGTGTGGATTCCAGCCCGCATACGCGGCGTATAGCCCTGGACCTCAACGGTTTTCACGGCTGCCAGTGCCTCTACGGTGGCGCGCAACGCGGTGGCTGGGTCGTTGAACACCGCCATCATTCCGTCGCCCATGCGTTTGACGATCTGGCCGCCGGAATCCAGCACCGGCGGTTCGGCGACTTGGGCTACCCGGCGTAGCAGACGCAGCGTCGCTTCGTCGCCGGCTTCAAGCGACCAACTCGAGAAACTGACTAGATCGGTGAACACCAATGTCACCTCGGCGTTGGCTGGCCGGCCGGACACCCGCTCGGTGATGGCCTGCCACAGTTGCAGTGTGGCCAGGCTGACCTCCCGGGTGGCGGCTTCACGCTCCGGCATCAGCCGATCGGCAGCCCGGGCCGCGGCCTGCGGGCCACTGTCCCCCGCTGCGGACAGCGGGTCACCGAAGTCCGGATCACCGGGTAGCACACGCCGGGCGCGGCGGATGGCCGCGATGATGTCGGGGTTGCGATTGGTGTTGCGCAACCACCCGGAGAAGCCCTGTGCGAGTGGATCCTCCGCCGGCTCGATTTCCATAGTGATCAGCCTCGGTGCTGCCGCTGGGCGCGAGCGCTCTGATACAGACAGATCGCGGCGGCCGCAGCGACATTAAGGCTTTCAGCATCAGCCGACATCGGAATGAGCACGCGATGATCGGACAGTGCGGTGACCGCCTCGGGCAGGCCCTGGGACTCCGGGCCGAACACCCATGCGGTCGGCGCCGCCAACAGTGCGCCGGCGTCATCAAGACTGGTGTCCCCGTCCAGGGTTGTCGCCACGATCTGCAGGCCCGCCGGCCGAAGTTGCGACAGCAGTCCGGCGGTGTCAGGTTCGGTGATGACGGGCACCGCGAAGATGCTCCCCGCCGAGGCCCGCAGGCATTTGCCGTTGTACGGGTCGACGCTCTGCCCGGCGAAGATCACCGCGGCGGCTCCCATTCCGTGCGCGATCCGGATCAGCGTGCCTGCGTTACCGGGCTCGGAGAGATCCACCGCGATCGCGATGAGTTGGGGCCTGCCGGCGAGGACCGCGCCGAGATGGGGATCCGGAATCCGGCAGACCGCGATCAGCCCGGATGGAGTGACCGTCTCGGACAGGGCTTTTGCGGCCGGTTCCGTCACCAGGGTTACCGGCAGATCGCGCAGCAGTTGCCGATGACGCTCGACGGCAGCGGCGGTGGCGAAGACCTCGTCAACCATCCCGCGCGCAGCCGCCGCCTCGACGAGATTAGGCCCCTCGGCAAGGAACAGACCCGAGCGAATCCGCCCGGTGTGGCGCTGCAGTTTGACCGCAGCCACCACCCGGGCGGATTTCGGCGTCAGGACGTCCGACGTGCCCATGGGGCCAGAGCCATCCGTCCCCGTCAGGCAGCCTCACCGGACGGCGCATTGACGTCCTGCGGCAAGGCGGCTTTGGCAATGTCGACCAGTGCGGTGAACGCCGCCGGATCGCTGATCGCGATCTCGGAGAGGTTCTTGCGGTCAACCTCCACACCGGCGGCCTTGAGGCCCTGGATCAGCCGGTTATAGGTGATGTCGTTGGCACGGGCCGCCGCGTTGATCCGGGTGATCCACAACTTGCGGAAATCGCCCTTGCGGGCGCGCCGGTCACGGTAGGCGTAGTTCAACGAATGCAGTTGCTGCTCTTTGGCTTTGCGGTAGAGCCGGGACCGCTGACCGCGGTAGCCCTTGGACGCCTTGAGCAGGGTCCGCCGCTTCTTCTGGGCATTGACTGCGCGCTTGACGCGGGCCATGAGGTGTTCCTCTTCTCGTTCGGTCGAAAGGTCTTCGAAAAGTTAAGGGGTTCGGCGTCAGCCGTTCAGTAGTTTCTTGACACGCTTGGTGTCGTTGGCCGCAACGGTGGTCCGACCGTCGAGGCGGCGGGTCCGCTTGGACGCCTTGTGCTCGAGCAGGTGGCGGCGACCCGCCTTCTGCCGCACGATCTTGCCGGTGCCGGTCTTACGGAACCGCTTGCTAGCCCCGCTATGGGTCTTGGCCTTGGGCATCTTTCCTCAGTTCTCTTCAATCGCTTATGACTAAGCGGTGGTCTGCTCGGTGCTGCTCTCGTCGATGGTGCTCTCGTCGGTGGAGACGTCCTCGGCTGCTGGCTCTGCCGCCGGGGCTCCGACTACCTGGGTTGCCGCCTTGGCGCGAGTCTTCGCGCCGCGGTGCGGTGCCAGCACCATCGTCATATTGCGGCCGTCCTGCTTGGCCGAGGTCTCAATGAAGCCGTGATCGGCGACATCGGCGCCTAAGCGCTGCAGCAGCCGATAACCCAGTTCGGGCCGGGACTGCTCGCGACCGCGGAACATGATCGTCACCTTGACCTTCGACCCCGCCTCCAGGAAGCGGATGACGTGACCCTTCTTGGTCTCGTAGTCATGTGGGTCGATCTTGGGACGAAGCTTCTGTTCCTTGACGACGGTCTGCTGCTGGTTTTTGCGAGACTCGCGGAGTTTCTGTGCCGTCTCGTACTTGAACTTCCCGTAGTCCATGATCTTGCAAACCGGTGGTTTGGCCTCTGGGGCTACTTCGACGAGGTCGAGATCGGCATCCGCTGCCACGCGGAGTGCATCTTCGATGCGCACGATGCCCACCTGCTCCCCGCCGGGTCCAATCAAACGGACTTCAGGTACGCGGATGCGCTCGTTGACGCGGGTCTCAGTGCTGATGGGGCCTCCCTGGTTCGGTCTACTGGGCAGACCGTCCGTGGACACCGGGAACAGCGTGGGAGATCACACCACCAGCACTCTGCTCTCTCGAACAGAAAGGCCCTGCATACAGCAGGGCCCAAGCCGACCGATCACGGCTTATGCCGCCTGCGTCGCGCGCAGTGCAGATACCCTGAGGTATCTGAGACCGGACCGCCCAGCCTTTGGATTATTTCCGTGGCCGGCGGTGGGAGTGGGACTCCACTTGCTGTCCTGGCATCCGCCGGGACGGTCGTGCATGCGAGTCTAGCAGCCATGATGGATAACCCGGACATCCGCGATCTGGCCGATATCCCCGCCATTGAGGTGATCAGCCGCGCCGCGGTCATGCTGATGAGCTCGACGGCCGAGAAACTCGGGCTGTCATCGGCCGATCCCCACACCAGTGAGCATCGTGACCTCGACGAAGCCCGCCGATTGATCACCGCGCTGGCCGGCCTGGTGACCGCCTCGATGGAATACCTCGGACCGCACGCGAAACCGCTCAACGACGGGTTGCGGAGCCTCCAGCTGGCGTTCCGGGAGGCCAGCGCGGCGCCCGACGAGCCCGGCTTCGGGCCGGGCGAGAAGTACACCGGTCCGCTCACGTGAGTCGCGCCGCCACCGCAGAGGTGGTCAGCGAATATCCTCACGGTCTATGACGGTCACGACGCGCAGGGCCCGAGCCGGGTTCGGTTGGGTGCCCGCCGCGGCGGGCACGTTCCTCGGCGTAATCGCCGCCGCGGCGTTGCTGTCCAGCGTCTCGCCGACGATCCGGCACCTGACCCGGGTGCCGCGGGACTTCATCGACCACTACCTGTTCAACTTCCCCGACACCAGCTTCGCGTGGGCCTTCGCGCTGGCCATCATGGCCGGCGCATTGGCGGCCCAGAAGCGCATCGCCTGGTGGGTGCTGGTGGGCATTCTGGTGATCGCGATCGGCTTTGATGTCGCCTCGCTGATCCAGAACGACGGCACCCGATTCGAGGACATCGGCGAATTCCAGGGTCTGACCTTCCATATCGCTGCGGTCGCCGTTTTGGTGCTGGCCTACGACGAGTTCTCGGCCAAGGTGCGCCGCGGCGCGCTGTTCAAGGCTGCGGCTGTCCTCGTGGCCGGCAACCTGCTGGGTATCGGGCTGGCCTGGGGACTGCTCGAGTTCTTTCCCGGCTCGCTGCAGCCCGACTACCGACTGGCCTATGCCGTCAACCGGGTCAGCGGCTTCGGCGTCGCCACGCCGGATCTGTTCGTCGGTAAGCCACACGGGTTACTCAATGCGCTGTTCGGTCTGTTCGGCGCCCTGGCACTGATGGCCGCCGCCGTGGTGCTGTTCCAGTCGCAGCGCGCCGAGAACGCGCTGACCGGTGAGGACGAATCCGCGATCCGCGGTCTGCTGGAGGTCTATGGCAAGAACGACTCGCTCGGGTACTTCGCGACCCGACGGGACAAGTCGGTGGTCTTCGCTCCCAACGGTCGCGCCGCCATCACCTACCGCGTCGAGGTCGGCGTCTGCCTTGCCAGCGGCGACCCGGTCGGCGACCCGCGGTCCTGGCCGCAGGCCATCGCCGCCTGGCTGCAGTTGTGTCAGGACTATGGTTGGGCACCCGGAGCCATGGGGGCGAGTTCGGTTGCGGCCCAGACGTATCGGGAGGCCGGACTCAACGCATTGCAACTCGGCGATGAAGCCATCCTGTATCCGGATAAGTTCCGACTGTCCGGACCGGACATGAAAGCCGTGCGCCAGGCGGTGACCCGAGCAAAGCGCGCAGGATTAACCGTTCGGATGCGACGACACCGCGATTTCTCCGAAGCAGAAATGGCGCAGGTGGTCAAGCGTGCCGAGACCTGGCGCGACACCCAGACCGAACGTGGTTTCTCGATGGCATTGGGCCGGTTGGGCGACCCCGCCGACGGTGATTGTCTATTGGTGGAGGCCGTGGAGGCCGACAAAAAGACCGGGGAGGCAGTCCAGGGTGACACCGTCGTCGCCATGCTGTCGCTGGTGCCCTGGGGCAGTAATGGTCTGTCACTGGATCTCATGCGCCGCTCACCACGGTCCCCGAACGGGACCATCGAGTTGATGGTCACCGAGTTGTTGCAACAGGCCGAGACCATCGGCGTGAACCGCGTTTCGCTGAACTTCGCGATGTTCCGGTCGGCGTTCGAGCAGGGTTCGCAACTGGGGGCGGGTCCGGTGGCGCGGCTGTGGCGGGCGCTGCTGGTGTTCTTCTCACGCTGGTGGCAACTCGAGACGCTGTACCGCTCCAATATGAAATACCAGCCGCAGTGGGTGCCGCGATATGCCTGCTACGAGGACGCCCGAATGATCCCGAGGGTCGGGGTGGCCTCGGTGATTGCCGAGGGCTTTCTGGTGTTGCCGTTCACTCGTCGGGCTAGGCAGCACACCGGCCAGTACTCCTCGGTGCCGCACAGCATCGCCGCGACTGCAGGGCTGCAGTCCGATGGCAGCCTGCCCGCCGTCGCGCTGACGGAGGACCCGTCCGCAGACAACGAGGAACATCGGATCCCCCAGCAGGTCAGGGTTCGCATGGCGAAACTAAAGACTCTGCAGGACAGGGGGATCGACCCCTATCCGGTAGGCAAGCCGCCCAGCCACACCATTGCCGAGGCGCTGGCTGAAGATGACGGCGTCCCGGTCACCGTGGCAGGCCGGGTACTGCGAACCCGTGACTATGGCGGCGTGACGTTCGCTCAACTGCGGGACTGGTCCGGCGATGTGCAATTGCTGTTAGACAAATCTCAAACCGAATCTGCAGCAGTGGATTTCGCCGAAGTCGACCTCGGTGACCTGATCGAGGTGACCGGTGCGATGGGTTACAGCCGCAACGGCACCCGATCAGTACTGACACACCAATGGCGCATGGTGGGCAAGTGTCTGCGACCGCTGCCAGAAAAGTGGAAGGGCTTGACGGATCCGGAGGCGCGGGTGCGGGCCCGCTACGTCGATCTCGCCACCAACTCGGCGGCCCGAGACCTCATCCGGGCCCGCAGCAATATTCTTCGCTCGATTCGGGAGACGTTGTTCACCAAGGGTTTTCTTGAGGTTGAAACTCCGATCCTGCAGCAGATCCACGGCGGCGCCAACGCCCGGCCGTTCCGGACCCATATCAACGCCTACGACCTCGATCTGTATCTGCGGATCGCACCCGAGCTCTACCTCAAGCGGCTGTGCGTGGGCGGTGTGGAACGCGTCTTCGAACTCGGCCGGGCGTTCCGCAACGAGGGTGTGGACTTCAGTCACAACCCGGAGTTCACTCTGCTGGAGGCATATCAGGCGCATGCCGATTACCTGATGTGGATCGACGGCTGCCGTGAACTCATCCAGAACGCGGCGGTCGCCGCCAACGGATCCGAGGTGGCGATGCGGCCCGACGGCGGCGACAAGGGTGTGCTTAAGCCGGTCGACATCTCCGGCGACTGGGCGATCAAGACTGTTCACGACGCGGTGTCAGAGGCACTGGGCGAGCACATCGACCCCGACACCGCCCCGGGAACGCTGCGTCGGCTCTGTGACGCCGCAGGTATCCCCTACCTCAGTCACTGGGATGGGGGTGCGCTGGTGCTCGAGATGTATGAGCATCTCGTCGAGGGCCGCACCGAGGCGCCAACCTTCTACACCGACTTCCCCACCTCGGTGTCCCCGCTGACCCGGCCGCACCGCAGCAGGCCCGGGGTGGCCGAACGCTGGGATCTGGTGGCCTGGGGCGTGGAGTTGGGCACCGCCTACAGCGAGCTGACCGACCCCGTCGAACAGCGGCGCCGGTTGCGACAGCAGTCCCTGCTGGCCGCCGGTGGCGACGCGGAGGCCATGGAACTCGATGAGGATTTCCTGACGGCACTGGAGTACGCAATGCCCCCGACCGGGGGTCTCGGAGTGGGCGTGGACCGGGTGGTCATGCTCATCACCGGCCGAAACATCCGCGAGACGCTACCGTTCCCGCTGGCAAAGCCGCGCTAGCCTGGATAAGTGGACCAGCACATCTCGTTGATGCAGGGCTGGGTGCCCATCGCCATTCAAGCCGTCACGGTGGCGTTGCTCGTATTCGCGATCGGGTGGCGTACCCGCCGGTGGCGGCTGCTGTGGCTGCCAATTTCAGCACTGATCGGCGTATCGGTGGCCCTCGTCACGCACTGGAATATCTCCACCAATGGACTCGCCGGCGATCCGGCTCCCCGCGGTCTGTGGCTCTGGCTCGGGTTGACCGGGCTGGCGGCCGGTGTAGCGGTGCTGGGGTGGCGGTCGGCTGACTGCTGGCGGCGCGGCGCCTCTGCGCTGACGGTGCCGCTGACCATGTTGTGCGCGGCGCTCATGCTGAACCTGTGGGTGGGCTACTTCCCCACTTTTGCGACCGCCTGGGGTCAGTTGACCGGAGGACCGCTGCCCGGCCAGACCGACAGCGCCACCGTCGCCAAGATGCTGGCCGCCAATGCCGTGCCGGCCAAGGGCACGGTGCTTCCGGTCACCATCTCAGCCGATGCCTCGGGGTTCGCCCACCGCAGCGAATTGGTGTACCTGCCGCCGGCCTACTTCGCGAGCGATCCGCCACCCACGCTGCCCACCGTCATGATGATCGGCGGTCAGTTCAACACCGCAGCGGACTGGTTGCGTGCGGGGAACGCCGTGGCCACCATCGATGAGTTCGCCGCCATGCACGGCGGTAATGCACCGGTGTTCGTCTTCGTCGACTCGGTCGGTTCGTTCAACAATGACACCGGATGTGTGAACGGCACCCGCGGTAACGCCGCGGACCATCTGACCAAGGACGTTGTGCCGCACATGATAGATAACTTCGGCGTCAGCGATGACCCGGCGAACTGGGCGGTGGTCGGCTGGTCCACCGGAGGCACCTGCGCGGTCAACCTCACCGTGAAGTATCCGGAGTTGTTCAGCACATTCGTCAATATCGACGGTGACATCACACCGAACACCGGCACCAGGGCGCAGACCATCGAACGACTCTTCGGCGGTGACGCCGCCGCGTATGCGGAGTGGGATCCGGCAACGCTCATCACCGAACACGGTCGCTACAAGGGCGTCGCGGGTTGGTTCGCGGTCTCCACTGCGGCGGGCACCGTCGGCGCGCCGATCCCGGGGTCCGCGCTCCCCGAACCGCCTGACAACGTCGTGGCTGCGACACCGCTCGAGGCCGCGCGTGCCCTGTGCGGATTGGGCGACGCGTACGGCATTGACTGCGCCGTGGTCCCGCAGACGGGCAAGCATGCCTGGCCCTTCGCGGCGCGGGTACTCGGGGCATCGCTGCCGTGGCTGGCTTCCCAGATCGACACCCCGGACATTCCGGAGGTGCTGCTGCCCGGCACCGCCACGCTGCCGGATGGCGTGAGTATCGCGGCCGACGGCGGAACGCGGATCACTTCGACACCGAGGCCGACGGGAGTACGGTGAGCCTCATGGCTGACGACACAACCACGCCTGCAACGGAACCCAAGGCTGAGACGCCCGCGGCCGGCGCCACCGCGTCTCCCCTGCCGCCTGTTCCCACTCCGACCCTCGACACCGGATACACCGATGCCGGCGTGCCGACGCTGGAGGGTGTACGGGACAAAATCGAGACCCGGTACGGAACCGCCTTGGGCGCAACCGAATTAGCCGCGAACACCCCCGAGGTTCGCACCGCAACAGAACAATACGAGGCAAAGCAGAAGGCCACTGCCGAGAAACTCGACGAGATCCGCGCCTCGATGCACAAGCCGGAGTAACCGGACGGGCCTGACTGCCTGAACTAGCCGGCGCCTCGTTTGCGGGGCCTTCGCAGCAGTTTGTCGGGGTGGCGGTAGCGATTGGTTCCGTCCTTGAGGGGTAGGCGTGCGGGCGGGATCCATTAACTGCTCCGTGTCTAAAAACATGTTGTCGGAACGGATCCGGCGGCGCTGACCAACACGGACCGGCGGGATCTGCTGCTTCAGATTAGGGCGTCGATGGAGGCGGGCGGAGTTAGCCGGGGAAGAGTGCCATGAACAGCGCTAAGCAGCCACCGATAACCGCCAGCAGCAGAACCGCAACACCAATGCTCTTCCAAACCGGCAATGGCTCGGCCGGTAGCAGCCAGCCGTGCAGCACTCGGGAGAGTTGCGGCAGAAATATCATCATGATCAGCGCCATCGCGATCGCGTTCGTCACCAAAACAGCTAGCGCGAATGGGGCGACCACAAACCGCTCAATAAGCTGCTGCACGACGATTACAGTCGGGTAAAGGGCCATGATGCCGGCGATGAGTTGCTTCCACTTGGGGGGCGCACCCGGGCCAGGTTTGGTGCTGAGCCCAAAGTTGAGCCAGTCGTTGTTGCCGATCCGGACTCCCGAGACTTCCGAGTCGCCGGTGTAGGGCTCGATCTCCTTCAGTAATGCGACCAGCTCAGCCGAGCGCGCCCACCGCACCGAATGATCCTTGTCGGAGAACCGTACGATTTGTGTCCAGAAGTCCTGCTGACCGGGCACGGCAGGAAGCTGTTCGACCGAAATGAACCCCGACACCAGTTTCAGGCGGGCCTGAACCTTCTCGCTCCACGCCTGGTAGTCGGCGACGCGGTCAGGATCGACCCGCCGAGTCGTCACCAGCGCTACGCCCGATGCTAATTCACCTGATGTCGAGGACACCGACCTCCTCAGTTGTTCAGCCATAGATTCTGCTACCACCTGCGTTCACGTTATTACACACCGGTGGCGGCACACTAGCGTCTCGCACCGCTCGGCGAACCGGTGGGCCCGCGCCAACGCCTGAGCAACCGGTCACGAACACAACGACTGTGGAGAACTAAGCGCTGACCTTGCGCCGCCGCGCCACCTTCTTCGGGGCTGACGTGGCCGCCGGAGCCTCCAACAACCCGGCCAGGAAGGTTCCGGTGTAACTCGCCGGAACCGCCGCAACGTCCTCGGGCGTACCCTCGGCGACCACCATTCCGCCGCCACCCCCGCCCTCGGGACCCATATCGACGATCCAATCCGAGGTCTTGATGACGTCGAGGTTGTGCTCGATGACGATCACCGAGTTGCCCTTGTCGACGAGGCCGTTGATGACCTTCAGCAGTTTGCGGATGTCCTCGAAGTGCAAGCCGGTGGTCGGCTCGTCGAGGATGTAGACGGTGCGCCCGGTGGAGCGCTTCTGCAACTCGGCCGCCAACTTCACCCGCTGGGCTTCCCCGCCAGACAGCGTCGGCGCCGGCTGGCCTAGCCGCACGTAGCCCAGGCCCACCTCAACGAGGGTCTTGAGATAGCGGTGAATCGAGGTGATCGGCTCGAAAAACTCGCAGGCGTGCTCAATGGACATATCGAGCACCTCGGAGATCGTCTTGCCCTTGTAATGCACCTCGAGTGTCTCGCGGTTGTAGCGGGCGCCCTGGCACACCTCGCAGGGCACGTAGACGTCGGGCAGGAAGTTCATCTCGATCTTGATGGTGCCGTCACCTGAACATGCTTCGCAGCGACCACCTTTGACGTTGAAGGAGAACCGGCCGGGCTGGTATCCGCGAACCTTGGCCTCGGTGGTGGCGGCGAACAGGGTGCGAATCTTGTCGAAGACGCCGGTGTAAGTAGCCGGGTTGGAGCGCGGCGTGCGGCCGATCGGCGACTGGTCGACGCGCACCAGTTTGTCGACGTGCTCGAGGCCGTTGATCCGAGTATGCCGACCCGGCACCTGACGCGCACCATTGAGACGGTTGGCCAGCACGGTGGCGAGGATGTCGTTGACCAGAGTTGACTTGCCCGAGCCGGATACACCTGTCACCGCGGTGAGAACACCCAGCGGGAACGACACGTCGATCTCGCGCAGGTTGTGTTCTCGGGCACCGACCACCGTCAGTTGACGTTTGCGATCGATCGGCCGACGGATAGCCGGCACCTCAATGCTCTTCTTGCCGGATAGATAGGACCCGGTGAGTGACTTGGGATTCTTCAGTAGGTCGGCATAGGTGCCGCTATGTACGACCTGACCGCCGTGCTCACCCGCTGCGGGTCCGATGTCGACGACCCAGTCGGCGTGGGCGATGGTGTCCTCATCGTGTTCGACGACGATCAGCGTATTGCCCAAATCCCTTAGTCGAGTGAGGGTTTCAATGAGACGACGGTTGTCGCGCTGATGCAGCCCGATGGACGGCTCGTCGAGCACATAGAGCACGCCGACGAGACCGGAGCCGATCTGGGTCGCGAGCCGGATACGTTGGGCCTCACCACCGGAGAGCGTGCCTGCGGCCCGAGCCAGCGACAGATAATCCAGTCCCACATCGAGCAAAAAGCCCAGCCGGGACTGCACCTCCTTGAGCACCTGCCCGGCGATGGCCTGTTCGCGGGTGCCCAGGGTGAGCTCGTTGAGGAAGTTCGAACACTCCCTGATCGACAACTCGCACACGGCCGCGATCGACTTCGGATCGTCGCCGGCCGATAGCGTCACGGCCAGGATCTCGGGTTTGAGCCGGGTGCCGTCGCATTCCGGACAGGGAATGTCGCGCATGAAGCCTTCGTAGCGTTCCTTCATCAACTCGGAATCGGTCTGCTCCATGCGCCGCTGCAGGAACGCCATCACACCTTCGAATTCGGCGAAGTACGACCGGGTGCGTCCGTAGCGGTTGCGATAGCGCACGTGCACCTGCTCGTCGCAGCCTTCGAGAATCGCCTTGCGCGCCTTGGCCGGAAGCTTGCGCCACGGGGTGTCCATATCGAACCCCATCGACTCCCCCAGCCCGGCCATCATGCGGGTGAAGTACTCCGAACTCTGCCCCATCGACCAGGGCGCCACCGCACCGTCGGCGAGGGTGCGATCCTGATCGGGTACGACGAGTTCCGGGTCGACCTCCTTGCGGATACCGAGACCGCTGCATTCCGGGCAGGCACCGTAGGGCGAGTTGAACGAAAACGACCGTGGCTCAAGGTCATCCACCGCCAACGGGTGGCCGTTGGGGCAGGCCAGTTTTTCGGAGAAGCGTTGTTCGCGGTGCGGGTCGCTTTCCTCGCGGTCGACGAAGTCCAGCACCACGATGCCGTCGGCCAGACCCAGCGCGGTCTCCACCGAGTCCGTCAGCCGTTGTTTGGAACTGGCCTTGACCGTCAGCCGGTCGACCACCACCTCGATATCGTGCTTCTCCTGTTTCTTCAGCGTCGGCGGCTCGGTCAGCGGATGCACTACGCCGTCGACCCGCACCCGGCTGTAGCCCTGGGTGTTGAGCTTGTCGAACAGGTCGACAAACTCGCCCTTGCGGGTGCGCACCACCGGCGCGAGCACCTGGAACTTGGTGCCCTCCGGCATGGCCAGCACCTGGTCGACGATCTGCTGCGGGGTCTGCCGCGCGATCCGCTCACCGCACACCGGGCAATGCGGTGTGCCTGCGCGGGCGTAGAGCAGACGCAGGTAGTCGTAGACCTCGGTGATGGTGCCGACGGTCGAGCGCGGGTTGCGGTTGGTGGACTTCTGGTCGATCGACACCGCCGGCGAGAGGCCTTCGATGAAGTCGACGTCCGGCTTGTCCATCTGGCCGAGGAACTGCCGCGCGTAGGCGCTCAGCGATTCGACGTAGCGGCGCTGGCCCTCGGCGAAAATGGTGTCGAAAGCCAGGGACGACTTGCCGGACCCGGACAGGCCGGTGAACACGATCAGGGCGTCCCGGGGAAGGTCGAGGTCGATGCCGCGGAGGTTGTGCTCACGCGCACCCTTGACGATCAACCGGTCAGCCACGCGCTCATGCTATGTGGCGACCCGCGGTGCCGACGTCAGCAGTACCGTGATGTCCATGACAGTCGTCGATAACACTTATACCGGCCACGTCGAGTTCCAGACCGCCGCCCGGCGAACCCTGCCGGGTGTGACGATCATCAAGATGTCCGTCGGCCCGATGAACAACAACACCTATCTGGTGACGTGTTCGGCCACCGGTGAGTCACTGCTGATCGACGCCGCCAATGACCCAGAACTGCTGGTGGCCCTGCTGGCCGAGCACGCGCCGAAGCTGGACCTGATCGTCACCACCCATCAGCACGGCGACCACTGGCAGGCCCTGGAGGAGGTGGCGGAGGCCACCGGCGCGCCGACCGCCGTGCACCAACTCGACGCCGAGGCGCTCCCGGTGGCCCCAGACCGGTTCCTGGCCGGTGGGGACACCATCGTGATCGGCGACTTGAACTTCGACGTGATCCATCTACGCGGCCACACACCCGGGTCGGTGGCCCTGGCGTTGCGTCCCGCCGGTGACCGGAAAGCCGTGCAACTTTTCACTGGCGACTGCCTGTTTCCCGGCGGGGTCGGAAAGACCTGGGAGCCGGGAGCGTTCGAGGAACTCCTCGGTGACGTCAGCAGCCAACTGTTCGGTGTGTACGAGGACGACACGCAGGTGTACCCAGGCCACGGCGACGACACCAGCCTGGGCGAAGAGCGACCCCATCTGGAGGAGTGGCGCGAGCGCGGTTGGTGAACCAGCGGAGGAGATGCCTCGGACCCGCCCGAAGTGGAAGTTTGCCAGCCGCTGGGTTACCGTGATTGGGAGCCAGGGGGGCAGACGTGATTCCGCATCGCAATACCGGTCGTATCAGCACATGGGCGATTGCCCTCGGCATTGGCGCGGCGATGACCGCCGCAGGCACCGGAGTTGCCAGCGCCGATCCGGCGGCTTCCGCAGCCGAGCCCTCGAGCGCCGCCGACGCGGCGCCGAAGACCACAGCGACGAAGACCACGGCGACTCGGACCACAGCGACTCGGACCACAGCGACTCGGACCGATCGGCCGCGTCGCGGCCCCCTGCCGGATCAGCCCGTCCGGCGGTCGGCGACTCGACTGGCCCGCGACGCCGTCGATCCGCCGACCACCTCGGGCCCCGCTGGCGGCGAGCCGATCGACTCGCCGGCGGCGTGGATGGCGGCGGCGGCCGTATCGCGAACGCCGGGCAGCCCCCGGGCGGCGGCACTGCAGGCCACCTCAACATCGACGCCCCAGCCGCTCAGCCCGGCGGGCCCCAAGGCTGCCGCCGCCCAGCAGCCGACCGACCCGTTCACCGCCGTCTTCTCCGGGCTCGCCGCAGCCTTCTTCAACCAGACCCCGACGCTTCGCCCGGGCCAGTCCGGGCCGAGCACCAACGGCGTCGTCAATGGCAACCTCAACGCCGTGGATCCGGACAGCCCGGCGCTACGGTTCACCATCACCGGTAAGCCGACCCGCGGTACCGCCACGGTCAACCAGGACGGCACCTTCTCCTATCGTGTGGATCCGTCGGTCGCCGCCACCGGCACCACGGACACGTTTCGGGTCACGGTCAGCGACGCCGCGAGCGGATTCCAGCTTCACGGCATCGGCGGTTTGATCAATTTGTTAAGTTTGGGCCTGATCGGCCAACCCGGCGACTCCAGCACCAGCACCGTGACCGTCACCGTCATGCCGTTCAACAACCTGCCCACCGGTTATGCAATCGTCGGTCGCCCCGATCCGACCACCGGCGTGGTGCGCGGGAGCGTCGTCGGCAGCGACGCGGACAGTGACCCGCTGATCTACAGCGGTTCAGCAACCACCGTTAAGGGTGCTGTAATCGTCACTGCCGCAGGTGAATTCACCTATACGCCGACCAGTCAGGCCCTGCAGAACGCCACGGCGGCCACCGCGACCACCGCCGACAGGCAGGACACCTTCGATATCACCATCGACGACGGCCGTGGCGCACCGGTAGCGGTCGCGGTCACCGTGCAGGTCGGCGCCGGCCAAACCCTGTCCACGTTCTGCGGATGCACACTGATGCCGGCCAATACCGTCTTCCACGCCGATGTGAGCAACTTGCCGGTGCTGGCCCAGTCCGGCACCTGGCTGACCGTGCTCGGCGCCGACCGCGGAGCCACGCTGCGGGCCACCTGGGGTGGGGATCCGTGGATGGGCAGCATCGGCGGTATGCCGGTCAACATCGTCAGCGCGTCGCGCCGCACCGAACGGGTGATCTTCAACCGCGGCCTGTCGACCAGCGGCCCCAGCATCGACGAGCGGCCATACGCGATCCCGGACTACCCAATCGTCGAGGGCATGGGTTCGGCGGGTGCCGGCACGGTCCCGGCCTGGGACCGGCACCTGCTGGTGTTCCAGGAGGGAACCTGTATCTCCCAGGAGCTCTACAACGTCGCCAACGGGGTCGAGCTACCGGCCAACAGCATCGGCGATGCCCTGGCCAACGGCATCTATGCCAACCAGTACGGCTCGGCCTGGATCGCCGAGGCGGGCGTGCGCTACGACATGAGTAACCCGCTCTACCCGAGCATCGGTGCGGCGAACGCGAGTCGGCTGCCCTACCTGCCGCTGATCCTGCGCACCGACGAACTCCAACGCGGCCACATCGACCACATGCTGGGCATCACGATCGCTAAGGACCGCGGCACCGGCTACACCTGGCCCGCCCGCGCCGGTGACGGCACGGGCGCCAATCCCGACGGCGTGCCGATGGGCACCGTTCTGCGACTGCGCGCCGACTTCGACATGACCGACTACTCGCCGGCGACCCAGGTCATCCTGCGCGCCCTGCAGGATCACGGTGCCGTCATCTATGACTCGGGCAACCGCGGCGAGGACGGGGCGCGCGTGCTCGGCATGAGCAACGGCTGGATCGGTACCGACCACATCACCGCACAGCGCGAACTCGAACGCGTCCCACTGACCGCATTCGAGGCCGTCGACGTGCTCAGCCTGGCGGTGGATCCGTCGGCCGGATGGGTGATCAGCGCCTAGGGGTTTCCGCCTTCGACCTGGGTGATCTTGGCCACCCCATCGGTTACCGTGAACAACACGCTGGTCACCCGCGAAACGGCCGTGCTGCACTCGGCCGTGCCCTGACCGACGACCTTGACGGGGCTGGCGGAGGCGTCACCGGTGGCGACGTCCACCGCTGAGCCCTCGAAGCCACAGTTGTCGTTGTTGATACTCGGCGTGGCGTCCGTGGGCGTCAACCGATAGTCGCCGTCGTCCAGACCGGTTTTGGAGTTCAGCGCGGGATCAGTGGCCTCATCGAAGGCTTTCACGGTTTCCTTAACCACGAAGGCGCCCGTTGCCACGATGATGACCGCGGCGACCACCGACAGGATCAGACCGATGATGCCAAGCCAGAAGGCGGCCGTTGCGACTCCCCCGTTGGTGGCCTCACCACGCTTGGCCCGGTTCATGCCGATGCGGCCGAAGATGATTGCCAGCACCGATCCGAGCGGGCCGAGGAGCACGAACTGCAAGATGCCCATGACCAAACCCGCAGTGCCCATGCCGTTCTGGGGGGCGGCCAACTGGGGCGCTGGCGCGCCATACTGCTGGGGCATCGGTGCGCCGTACTGCGGGGGCGCTGGCGCGCCGTAGGGCGGGGGCGTCGGCTCGCCGTAAGGCGGGGGCGTTTCGCTGCTCACAATTGACTCCCTGATCAGAGGTGGGTTCGAATCCGAGCCGAACCTACATCACGGCGGATCCAGCAGTGGGCCAATCTCGGAAACGCCTGTCGGTATTGCACGCATCGTCAAAGCGTCAGGAGTGACCGGCTCAACGAGTCAAACACCGTGGTGAACATGTCACGCAGTAACTCCGTCCACTTCCCGGCACGAATGACGTTGTCGTACAAGTCGTCGTACAGATCATCGCGTTTGGTCGTGTCGCTGCGACGGATGGTGTCAAACTGCTCATCCACCACCACGTCGAGGAGCTCGTGCAGCACTGCCGGGCTGCCCTTGCGCAACAGATCCGAATTGTCAGCCCAACGGCGAACCACCTCGTCGATATCGAAAACTGTTCGGAGCGGGTCGTTCTCGTGGCGCACCGTCACCACTGCGGCCGGCAGCACAATGATCGAGATCCGGGCGGTCAGCAACCGGGAGGCGATGTCGCCTGGAATGATCGGCCCGACACCGGTGCCGTAGACCGTCAGGAAGGCGTGGATGGTGCGGCGGGTTGCCCTGGTCCGCTGCCCGTCGACGTCCTCTACCGCACGCTCATCGAGGCCGAGTTCTGCGGCGAGTGCGGCGAGCAGCGCCTGATCGGGATTACACAGATCAACCCAGACCAGCGCGCCCTGCTCGGGGAGGTACATGGTGATGTCATCGAGTGGAAAGTTCTCCGCCTTCAGCGCACCGTCGGACAACAACCGGGTCCGAACAGCGCCGCCGGGCGCGGACAATCCCGTGATGGGTTATTCGCTGGTGTGAACTATCAGCACATCGGTCTTGGAGCGGCGCGCCACGTTGGCTGGCACCGACCCTAGCAACCGGCCCGCGATCGTGTTCAGGCCGACGTTGCCGACCACCAGCAGATCGGCGCCGACCTCCTCGACCAGCGCAACGAGGGCGTCGACGGGTGATCCTTCAACAGCGCGCTCCTCAACGGCGGTGGCACCGGCGGCCTTGGCCCGGTCGCGGGCAGCGCGCAGAAGCTCGTAGACGGGGGCATTGCCCGCCATCTTGTATCCCTCGTCCTTGAGCACGTCCGCGGCGCGGGTGTCTTCAGGCGTGGAAAGGTAAGCGGACGCCACAATCACCTTCGCGCCGGGTCCGGAGGCCAGCTGGCCCGCCCGATCGACCGCGCGCAGCGATGAATCCGAGCCGTCCGTGCCGACAACCACGGTCTTGTAGCCGCTCATCCGTAACCTCCAGTACTCAATTTCCAAGCCACCGCGAACAGTAATGCCTCAACACGTCGCCAGGGCGCGATTCACCACACGGGTGATGCTCCTAACAGCAAGTCGGCTCGGCGGGAGAACGGTCGAGCGCTGATCCGTTCGGCGTCAGGTTGGACTAATTATCCGACCAGCGAGTGCCGGGCGGCGCGGCTGAACCGGCACTCGGACCCACCGGCGTGGCCGAGCCGGCCGGTCCCTCGGCCGACCAGCCGGTGCCGATGCACACCAGCTCGTGCGGTGTGGAAATGGTCTTGGGCAGCGGGATGCCGAAGCCGGGGATACCCGGGATCGTGATCTGCGGCGGCGAGAGCATGGTGGCCACTCCCTGCGCCAGGG
>NZ_JAEMSG010000210.1 GCF_016462945.1 Mycolicibacterium sp.
GTACATTTGCTCGTTCTCGACCCGGCCGAATGAGTGAGACCACCGCAATGACCATGAGTGCCCGAACAGCCATGAAGACGCGCCACACCCAAAGTCACAAGGACCGAATTTGATGCGCTATCGATTCTTTTACTCGGTGGCGACGCTCGGCCTGATGTATGCCGCTTGGGTGAGTCACTTTTATGCTGCCGATGAACCAGATCCAAAGACGATCTCGGCGAAAAGTAGCGATTTATTCGAGAAACAGATTCAACCGTTGCTCGTTAAGACCTGTGGGAAGTGTCATGGGCAGAAGCCCAAAAACAATGATCTCGATTTTGTGAGCTTCGGCACCGCCAAGGCGATCCTCGCCAAGCCAAAGGTGCTCGCTGACATTGCTGAACGGTTGAATGCAGGGGATATGCCCCCCAAGGAAGCACCGCAGCCGAGCGTGTCTGAGCGAAAACAACTTCTGGATTGGATCAAGGCGGCGCTCGACTCGGAGGCTGCTGCGCGGGCCGGAGACCCCGGGTCTGTGACGCTGCGTCGATTGAGCAACACTGAATACGATAATGCGATCCGCGATCTCACCGGCGTGGACATGCGTCCGACCAGGGCACGCGAGTTCCCCACCGATAGCGTTGGCGGCGAGGGGTTCGCCAATGTTGGAGATGCGATGCCAGTGACTCCGGGCTTAGTCGAACGTTACCATCAGGCTGCACGTGATGTCGCCGCGCGGGCGGTGCTGCTGCCCACGGGTTTCCGCTTCTCCCCATCGACCGAGCGCCCGGATTGGGTCGAGGATTCTCTCAAAAATCTCCGTAGTTTCCACGCTCGCTATGCCGGACCTAATGGAGAGCCACCGTTGGCTGCGCATCTCGCAGCGACCCTGAAGCATCGTGACAGGCTTACCCGCGGAGGGCCCGCCGCTATCGCCGCAGTGGCCACCGAGGAAAAGCTCAACGCCACTTACCTAGCTACGCTCTGGGCGGAGCTCAACGGCAAGTCGGCCTCGCCAGCGGAAGTCAATGCACAGGCGAAGCAATGGCACGAGAAAGCGACCCAGCTCGATACCGAGAATCAACGCCGGCAGACCGCTTTTCAATCGGCCAAGAAGTCAATCGAGTCTCGCTGGGTTTCATCGAAACGAGTCCTCGCGGAGTCCAAAGTCGCGGAAGGTGGCACAGTTCCCTTCGAACGAAAGGTCGTCGTTCAACGCGGCGAACTGCTACTCCTGACTGTGCTTCCGAACGAAAATCACGGGGCAGACAGCACGCTCATCGAATGGACGATTCGCGAAACCACAGGCGATAAGCGAACTTGGAACATTGCCGATCTGGTGCCTAATATTTTGAAGGGCAACCCGTGGTCGGACAAGCACGATGCCCGTTGGAGCTTTCTGGAAACGACACCCACTCCGGTGTTCCTATCCCAAAGGAACGACAGCAGCGCTGGACGGCCCGAACTGAAATCGTGGAGCATCGGTTCTGAACCATCGGTCTTTGCGAACTCGGCTGCGGAACCAATCAAAGTATGGACGACATTGCCCGCACGATCGGTCTTCGTGCATCCCGGACAGAAACGACCCGTGGCGGTCGCGTGGACGAGTCCGATTGCTGGTGAGTTGTTGGTTGCGGGACGCGTCGCCGATGCTCACCCGAGTGGTGGTGATGGGGTCTCGTTTGAGTTGTCGCATGTCGCGGCTTCGGACTTGGGTCAGGCACTGGCCGATCTCGGTAATACGCCCATGAGTCTTCCAGATGCTGGTCTGCCTCCCGACATGTTGTCGCTTGTGCGTACAAGGTGGAGAGAAGCCACCACTGAT
>NZ_JAEMSG010000047.1:0-4599 GCF_016462945.1 Mycolicibacterium sp.
CACGCCGACGAGGACCGCAAGCGCCGCGAGGAGGCCGACGTCCGCAACCAGGCGGAGTCGCTGGTCTACCAAACCGAGAAGTTCATCACCGAGCAGCGTGCTTCCGAAACCGGGACCAAGGTTCCCGAGGACACCCTGGCCAAGGTCGACGAGGCCATCGCCGAGGCCAAGACCGCCCTGGGTGGTTCGGATATCGGTGCGATCAAGTCGGCCATGGAGAAGCTGGGTCAGGAGAGCCAGTCCCTCGGCCAGGCCATCTACGAAGCCGCGCAGGCCGAACAGGCCGCCGGCGGCGGTGCGCCCGGCGGATCTTCGGATGACGATGTGGTGGATGCCGAGGTCGTTGAGGACGATCAGGAGCCCAGGTGACCCACCCGGACCAGGATCGGGAACGCGACGAACCGGTGACGGTCACCGATAAACGTCGTATCGACCCGCAGACCGGGGAAGTGCGTGAGGGTCTCTCCGCCGGCGGTGGGCCGGCGCCGGTGGCCCTCCCGGGTGAGACGCCGGAGGAAGCCGACAGGGCGGCCGAACTGCTCGGCGATCTGCAGCGGGTGCAGGCCGACTTCGCCAATTACCGCAAGCGCGCACTGCGCGATCAGGAGTCGGCGGGCGAACGCGCCAAGGCCTTGGCGATCGGCCAGTTGCTCCCGGTGCTCGATGATCTGGAGCGGGCGCGTAGCCACGGCGACCTGGAGACCAGCCCGCTCAAACCGGTTGCCGAGAAACTGATATCGGTGCTGACCGGCTTGGGTCTGGTCGCATTCGGCGTCGAGGGCGAGGAGTTCGACCCCTCCCTGCACGAAGCCATGCAGCATGAGGGCGAGGGCTCCAGCCCGGTTATCGGTCACGTCATGCGGCAGGGCTACCGCCTCGGCGACCACCTGCTGCGGCACGCGCTCGTCGGCGTGGTCGACACCGTCGTGGTCGACGAGACCGCAGAATCAGACCAATAAAAGCGAGGAGGTGACGAGGCATGGTTCAACGGGAATGGGTTGAAAAGGATTTCTACAAGGTCCTCGGCGTCTCCTCGGATGCCAAAGAGGACGAAATCAAGCGGGTCGCCCGCAAACTGCTCGCCGAAAACCATCCTGACCGCAACCCGAATGACTCCGTGGCAGAGGAACGGTACAAGGCCGTCGGCGAGGCCAAGGACGTCCTGCTTGATCAGACCAAGCGCAAGGAGTACGACGAAACCCGCCGGATGTTCGACGGTGGCGGCTTCGGCCGCCGCTTCAACGGTGGCGGCGGTTTCAGCGGTGGCGATGACGGCACCGGGGGATTCAACCTCAACGACCTGTTCGGTTCGGCCGGACAGGACGGCGGTGCCAATATCGGTGACCTGTTCGGCGGATTGTTCGGCCGCGGCGCCGCACCCCGGCCCAGCCGGCCGCGTCGCGGCAAGGACCTGGAGACTGAGACCCAACTCGACTTCCTGGAAGCCACCAAGGGCGTGGCGATGCCACTGCGGCTGACCAGCCCGGCTCCATGCACCAATTGCCATGGCAGCGGAGCGCGCCCGGGCACCAGTCCGAAAGTGTGTGCCAGTTGTAACGGATCCGGAGTGATCAACCGCAACCAGGGTGCGTTCGGTTTTTCCGAACCGTGCACCGACTGTCGGGGTAGTGGCTCACTGATCGAGCAGCCGTGTGATGAGTGCCGTGGCACCGGTGTGACCACCCGTAACCGCACCATCAACGTGCGGATTCCGCCGGGCGTGGAGGACGGCCAGCGGATCCGGCTGGCCGGGCAGGGCGAGGCCGGTCTTCGGGGTGCGCCTTCGGGCGATCTCTATGTCACCGTGCATGTGCGCCCGGACCGGGTGTTCGGTCGGGACGGCGATGACCTGACTGTTGCGGTCCCGGTCAGCTTCACTGAATTAGCATTGGGCACAACGCTTTCTGTTCCCACTCTGGATGGCAAGGTTGGCGTGAAAGTACCCAAGGGTACGGCCGACGGGCGGATTCTGCGGGTGCGGGGGCGCGGTGTTCCCAAACGCAGTGGAGGCAGCGGCGACCTGTTGGTCACCGTCAAGGTGGCGGTGCCGCCCAAGCTTGAAGGCGACGCGCTCGAGGCGTTGGAGGCCTACGCCGCGGCCGAAAAGGTCAGCGGCTTCGACCCCCGCGCCGGCTGGGCGGGTAACCGGCCGTGAGCACCTTTCTGATCTCGGTGGCCGCTGAGTTGGCCGGGATGCACGCGCAGACGTTGCGTACCTACGACCGTCTCGGACTCGTCAGCCCCGAGCGCAGCGCGGGTGGGGGACGGCGTTATTCCGAGCGTGACGTGGAACTGCTCCGCGAGATCCACCGGCTGTCCCAGGATGAGGGGGTGAACCTCGCCGGTATTAAGCGCATCATCGAACTGACCAATCAGGTTGAGGCGCTGCAGTCGCGAATCGAGGAGATCGGTGTCGAACTTGCGGCGTTGCGGACCAAGCCGCGCCGCGAACTTGCCATCGTGCCCAAGAGCACCGCGGTGGTCGTCTGGCAGCCGCGGCACCGTCGCTGAGCGTCAGCGAAGCGGCCAATCGGCTTCCGTCGCTGAGCGAATCGCTCAGCTGACGCGGATGGTGAACTCCGCGCTGGCCGGGCGGCCCGGCACCGCAGTGCTGTAGCCGCCCTTGCGCAAGGCGTTGGTGGGCGCTGTCATCGGCTCGATGCCCACCACGTCGTCATTGTGGGGGGCGAATATCTGCGCGGCCGGATAGCCGTGGTCGAAGATCACCTCGATGCGGCGATCTCCACCCGAGAGTGCAAACACCGAACCCTGCGGCACCTCATCGAAACCATCGTCGAGGGTCTTATCGCCCAACTCCCCCGACATCCCCGGCCAGTTCTCGGTCGCACCGGTGGGAATGCCCCAGTTATCCACCGGAAGGTGGCGCAGCGGCGGGGTTTCCAGCTGCCAGTGCGACCGCGGCACACCCGGGATGGTCAGATAGGGATGGAAGCCGAAGCACAGCGGCACCGAGGCTGCCGTCGTCGGCGTCACCGTCGTTTCGATGCTCAGCGCCCGGTCGGCCAGCGTGATGTCGAGTGTGACGACGTGCGGGAACGGGAAGCTGGTCAGCAGCCGCGGCTGACCGCTGTAGTCGAGGTCGGCGGTCAGCCGATTTTCGGCGTGCTTGACCAGCCAACCCGGATAAGCCGCCAGCACGCCGTGGATGACCAGCCCGTGCTCGTCGGAGCGCACGCCCCCGACGCCCGGGGTCAGCGTTACGGCGCTGCCGTCGACTCCGTAGCCATTTGCGCTCAGTCGGTTCGCCCAGGGGTACAGAATCGGGATGCCCATGGTCTTACCGGTGCGCAGATACGCCTGCAGCCCGCGGCGTTGACCGAGCAGCTCGACGCCGTCGTCTGAAAGCGACGTGCACACCATTCCCGCAGACGGTACGAAAGTCGCGGTCAGAGCGGACGACGGATCTTTCAGGACGATCGAGGGCAGCTGAGCCATTGTCGGATTGTGCCATGGATGACCCGCGCTTGACCAAGCCGTGAGGAGGGCGTCTACAGATGCGACCGATCAAGGACGCCGTCGCGCCGGGCTCGGGGGAAGTTCGCCATCACCCGCTCCAACATGGCGTTGTAGGCGGCCCCGTCGTTCATGATGTCGGATCGGTTGAGGTGCCGCAGGTATGCGTCGACGCGGCGTTCCAGCGACCAGTCCCAATAGTCTCGTTGGGTGTAGGCCGAGCACAGGAATTGCCACGCGATGGTGTCGATCTCCTCGACCTGAACACCTTCGGTCATCCCCGGCTCCCTAGATTTCCCGGCCCCCCAGATTCCTGCCGCTGTGATTGTTATCGCACCACATAATCTGCCGGAAGGGGTAAAAGTCACCCAAAATTCAGCTGGCTGCCGGCGGCGACTACGGGGAGTGAATTCCCTTGTACAGCACTGCTAGACCGATGACGATGAGGATCGCGCCGATCAGGCCGGCGTGGTTTTCCTCCATCCACGTCCTGAGTTTGTTCAGTGGGTCGTCGAGCCGCGCCCCGGCGATGAGGCAGCCCAGCACGGGAAGGGCGACCGAGGAGACTGCGATTGCGGTGAAGACGGCCGCCGCCGCCCATGCCTGTTTGGTGCTCAGTTCGGCCGTGCCGATCACCGCTCCTGCGGCCGCGCACATGAGGAACACCTTGACGTTGGCCACGCTCAGCGCGATCGCGGTGATGAATGCCCGGCTCGGTCCGACGGAGGTCAGCGACTTCATCCAGCGCGGGGTGTGGGCTGAGCGGTTGCGGGTGAACCAGCGGTACAGGCCCAACGCGATCAGCCCGACGCCGATGGCGATGCGCACGTAGGACGTCCAGGTGGGCGAGTCTGTCGCGCCGCGGGAGAGATCTGACGCACCGACGAATACCGCGGTGATCACGGCGATGCCGAGCACCCAGCCGGCCAGGAACGCCAGGCTCGTCGGCCGGGGCCGCGGTGTGTGCAGGATGAGGATGCCGGGGATGATCGAGAACGGCGACAGCGCGATCACCAGCGCCAGGGGGATCAACTCGGCGAGATCGGAGCCCAGATTGCTCACCACGGCAACCTAGTCCTAGTCCCAGTCCTAGCCCTGGCCGTCCTAGTCCTGGGCGCGGCGGAG
>NZ_JAEMSG010000047.1:4699-20794 GCF_016462945.1 Mycolicibacterium sp.
CCTAGTCCTAGTCCCAGTCCTAGCCCTGGCCGTCCTAGTCCTGGGCGCGGCGGAGGGTCCAGGCCGGCACCCAGTGCGTCACCGTTGCGCTGTCGGCGCCGAAGTTGACGTCATAGGTGACCAGCCCCCACCAGTCGCCCTGCTCGCACAGGCCCCAGCAGCGCAGCCAGCCGGCCACGACCCGGTGCATCTGCAGTCCCTGGGGGTGATAGCGGCCGACCCGGTGCGGAGGCCGGGGAAAGAGCACGGCCAGATCGACCAGAACCCGTACCGGCGGGCGCAGGGGCCGCAACGGTGGACGCACCGGCTGGCCGTTGTACCCGATCGACGCCAGCCTGTGTGGCGTCCCGTCGACCATCTTTCGATCATATGTTCGATTACCCTCTTCTGGACAGATGGCGGAAGGCTCTATCGAGATCGTGGGCGAATTCAATAAACTTGAGCGGAACAGACTCAAGGCTGTCGGTGTTGTAATCCTTGACATGACGAGACGTTAAGGAGGTGTCGTGGACTCGTTCAACCCGACCACGAAGACCCAGGCGGCACTGACCGCAGCATTGCAGGCCGCCAGTGCGGCCGGCAACCCGGAGATCCGGCCCGTACATCTGCTAGTGGCACTGCTCACCCAGACCGACGGTATCGCCGGCCCACTGCTGGAGGCGGTCGGCGTCAGCCCGGCGACTATCCGCGCTGAGGCGCAGCGACTCGTCGAACGGCTCCCGTCGAGCAGTGGCGCGACCTCGCAGCCGCAGTTGTCGCGGGAATCCCTCGCCGCCATCAACGCCGCCCAAGCGCTGGCGACCGAGATGAATGATGAGTACGTCTCTACCGAACACCTGTTGGTGGGCCTTGCCGGCGGGATGGGTCGCTCCGCTCCCGCAGGCAACTCCGATGTCGCCAAGTTGCTCACTGGCGCCGGTGCTTCCCCGCAGGCGCTGCGCGAGGCATTCGTCAAGGTGCGCGGTAGCGGTCGGGTTACCAGCGCGGACCCTGAGGCGACGTATCAGGCGTTGGAGAAGTACTCCACCGACCTGACCGCCCGTGCCCGCGAGGGCAAGCTCGACCCGGTTATCGGGCGCGACAACGAGATCCGGCGCGTCATCCAGGTGCTCAGCCGTCGGACTAAGAACAACCCGGTGCTCATCGGTGAGCCCGGTGTCGGTAAGACCGCGATCGTCGAGGGCCTGGCCCAGCGCATCATCGACGGCGACGTGCCGGAGAGCCTGCGCGACAAGACCGTCGTCTCCCTCGACATGGGGTCCATGGTCGCCGGGGCGAAGTACCGCGGCGAGTTCGAGGAGCGGCTGAAGGCTGTGCTCGACGACATCAAGAACTCGGCCGGCCAGATCATCACCTTTATCGATGAACTGCACACCATCGTCGGTGCGGGTGCGACCGGTGAGGGCGCAATGGACGCCGGGAACATGATCAAGCCGATGCTGGCCCGCGGCGAACTGCGGATGGTCGGTGCGACCACGCTTGAGGAGTACCGCAAGTACATCGAGAAGGACGCCGCGTTGGAGCGCCGTTTCCAGCAGGTGTTCGTGGGCGAACCCTCGGTGGAGGACACCATCGGCATCCTGCGCGGTTTGAAGGATCGCTACGAGGTGCACCACGGCGTGCGGATCACCGACTCCGCGTTGGTCGCGGCAGCCACGCTGTCGGACCGCTACATCACCAGCCGGTTCCTGCCGGACAAGGCTATCGACCTCGTCGATGAGGCCGGGTCGAGGCTGCGGATGGAGATCGACTCCCGTCCCGTCGAGATCGACGAGGTGGAACGTCTGGTGCGGCGCCTCGAGATCGAGGAGATGGCGCTGGAGAAAGAAGAAGACGCCGCTTCCAAGGAACGGCTGGAGAAGCTGCGCGCCGAACTGGCCGACCAGAAGGAGAAGCTCGCGGAACTGACCACGCGCTGGCAGAACGAGAAGAATGCCATCGATATCGTGCGCGACCTCAAGGAGCAGTTGGAGACGCTGCGTGGGGAGTCTGAGCGCGCCGAGCGTGACGGCGATCTGGCCAAGGCGGCCGAACTGCGCTACGGGCGCATCCCCGAGATCGAGAAGCAACTCGACGCGGCACTGCCGCAGGCGGAGGCTAAGGCCAACGTCATGCTGAAGGAGGAAGTCGGACCCGACGATATCGCCGACGTGGTGGCGGCATGGACCGGTATTCCGGCCGGCCGGCTGCTCGAGGGCGAGACGGCCAAGCTGCTGCGGATGGAGGACGAACTCGGTAGGCGGGTGGTCGGTCAACGCGAGGCTGTGCAAGCGGTTTCGGATGCGGTCCGCCGCAGCCGGGCCGGTGTCGCCGACCCCAACCGGCCGACGGGCTCGTTCCTGTTCCTGGGCCCCACCGGCGTCGGCAAGACCGAACTGGCCAAGGCTTTGGCCGACTTCCTGTTCGATGACGAGCGGGCGATGGTCCGCATCGATATGAGCGAGTACGGCGAGAAGCATTCCGTCGCGCGCCTTGTCGGTGCCCCGCCGGGCTATATCGGCTACGACCAGGGCGGCCAGCTCACCGAGGCGGTGCGCCGCCGTCCCTACACGGTGGTGCTGTTCGACGAGGTTGAGAAGGCCCACCCGGATGTGTTCGACGTGCTGCTGCAGGTTCTCGACGAGGGCCGGCTGACCGATGGTCAGGGCCGCACGGTGGACTTCCGCAACACCATCCTCATCCTGACCTCCAACCTGGGGTCGGGCGGTAGCGAGGAGCAGGTGATGGCGGCGGTGCGCAGCGCCTTCAAGCCGGAGTTCATCAACCGCCTCGACGATGTGCTGATCTTCGAGGGCCTCAAGCCCGAGGAGCTGGTCCGCATCGTCGATATCCAGCTGGCCCAGCTGCAGAAGCGGCTGGCCCAGCGCCGCCTCGATCTTCAGGTGTCGCTGGCGGCCAAGGAATGGCTGGCTGAGCGTGGGTTCGACCCGGTCTACGGAGCCCGGCCGCTGCGGCGGCTGGTC
Organism: Mycolicibacterium sp.; assembly: GCF_016462945.1. Taxonomy (GTDB): domain Bacteria; phylum Actinomycetota; class Actinomycetes; order Mycobacteriales; family Mycobacteriaceae; genus Mycobacterium. Next base: position 7,663 of record NZ_JAEMSG010000047.1, read on the forward strand.
CAGCAGGCCATCGGCGATCAGCTCGCCAAGCTGTTGCTGTCCGGTGAGGTGCATGACGGTGATGTGGTTCCGGTCAACGTCACCCCGGATGGTGACGGCCTCGTCCTCGGCTGATTTCTGCTTGCGGGCCAATGGTGACCCTGTTGTGACCCGAAGGGCCTCTCGGTGACCGGCAGCGAACGGTTACGCTACGACTAATGGTCCCGTTTTGGTTCACGCTGTCCGCACTCTGTTTCGTGGGTGCGGCGGTATTGCTGTATGTCGATATCGGACGCCGTCGTGGACTTGGGCGACGTCGCAAATCATGGGCGCGTTCGCACGGGTTCGACTACGAACAGCAATCAACCGAGATCGTCGATCGCTGGAAGCGCGGCGTGATGTCGACGGTCGGCGAGATCAGCGCCCGCAATGTGGTGCTCGGCCAGATTCGTGGCGAGGCGGTGTACGTCTTCGATCTTGAAGACGTTGCCACCGTCGTCGCGCTGCACCGCAAGGTCGGCACCAACGTGGTGATGGATCTACGACTCAAGGGAATCAAGGAACCACGCGAGACCGACGTCTGGCTGCTCGGCGCGATCGGCCCGCGGATGGTGTATTCCAACAATCTCGATGCTGCCCGCCGCGCCTGCGATCGTCGCCTGGTGACCTTCGCCCACACCGCGCCGGACTGTGCCGAAATCATGTGGAACGAGGAGAACTGGACGCTGGTGGCTATGCCCGTCTCGGCCACCCGTGCGCAGTGGGACGAAGGCCTTCGGACGGTTCGTCAATTCAACGATCTGCTACGCGTGCTGCCGCCCATTCCGGCCCAAGCCGCGGCGGCGCAGTCGGCCGCCCGGCGCAATGCCGCACCAAGTCGCCCCCAGACACTTCCTCAGGCCCTTCCCCAGGGCCGCAGCGACGCTCCGCCAATCCTGCAACCGCGAACCGGAACCCAGGCACCCAACTACCAACTGTAAGGCTCCTCGGAAGCCGATAGGGTGGCACGTGTGACTGCGCCTGAACTCAACGCCGCCGACCGCACCGAACTCGCCGAGCTGGTTCGTCGGCTGTCGGTGGTTTTCGGCCGCGTGACGCTGTCGTCCGGCAAAGAGGCCGACTACTACGTTGACCTGCGCCGGGCGACACTGCACCACCAGGCCGCCCCGCTGATCGGCCGGTTGATGCGCGAGCTCACCGCAGACTGGGACTATCGAGCCGTCGGCGGTCTGACCATGGGCGCCGATCCGGTCGCCTGCGCTGTGATGCACACCCCGGGTCGGCCCATTGACGCGTTCGTCGTCCGTAAGGCCACCAAAACCCATGGCCTGCAACGGCTTATCGAAGGCGCGGAGGTGGCCGGTAACCGCATTCTGGTGGTGGAGGACACCAGCACGACGGGTGGCTCGGCGTTAACGGCCGTGAACTCCGTGCGTGAGGCGGGCGGGACCGTGGTGGGTGTCGCCACTGTCGTCGACCGTGCCACCGGCGCGGCCGCGGCGATCGAGGCCGAGGGCGTGCCGTACCGCAGCATCCTCGGACTTGCCGAACTCGACCTGCCGCAGCAGTGACGAAACGGGCCCGGGGCGGTGAGTTCCCGGAGCCGCACGATCCACCCGAGTCGGACCTTGACTGGGACGAGGTCGTCGACGTCATCTGTGTCGGCACCGATCCCGGCCCGACGGCGCAGGCGATCTCCGGCGTCCAGTGCGGTCGGCGGGTGCTTGCCGTCCCCCGGCCGCAGATCTTTGATACCGATACGGCCGCCTACGTCACCGAGATGACCGCAGACCTGACGCCACCGGAACCGGGCCTGCAGTTCCCGCTCACTCGCGCGCGGCCGACCGCCGCCGAACCCGCGCGCGGTCGCGTGATCGACACCTTCGTCGGCGCACACCTGCGGGACTGGGCGCAGCAGTGTTGGGCAACGCCGTTCGGTGTTCTCTACACCGACGCTTTCGGTATCGACACCGTGGCGATGCACACCGACGAGGGACTGCACATCGAGGCTGCCGTGGTCGGTGACTATCCCTCGGGTACCGAACGCAGCTGCCGGGCCGTGGCCGACTGGCTGGTCGCCCAAGCCCGGGAACATGACGTACAACCGGATCCTGACCTCACCCTGCAACGTCTGATCATCGAGTACGGACGCGTGGCCGGCGTTGAATTGACCACCACCTCGGGAACGCTGCTGGTGCGGGCGCTCAAGGGGGTGGCGTTGCCGTCGGGTGACGGGGATCCGGCCTCATCCGATGCGTGCTGGGCGATCCACGCCGATCCCGGCGATGGGGGTCTTGAGGTGGCGATCGTCGGACGTCCGGCGGGCCGATTCGGACGGGTGGAACTTCTCACGTCGGGTTAGGTCGCTCCGGTGTCGCCGGGACGGAATGACCGAAACTGCGAACTCTGCGCGCCGGACGCATTGGGGCCGTAGATGGCCAGCATGCGTGCATAGCCCCTGGCGACGTAGCGGCCGAGATGACCACCGCGCACCACCGCGGCATCACCGGGGCGCAGCGTCACCGAGGCGCCTTCGGACTCGATGACGAGTTCGCCGGCCAGCAGGTAGGTGGTCTCGTCGTGCGGGTGGAGGTCTTCCCATCCCTCGTTTTCGAGCTCCCACTCGTGGATCACGACATCGTTCCACGTGGCTCCCGGAGCGTCCGTGTCGTGGCCGGTGAGGGTTTCGCAGCCGTTCCGGCGGCCATCTGTGTTGGGTGTCAGCAGCACCCGTGGGTAGCGGACCAGTGCGGCCCGCGCGTGGTCGGAACCCATCTGTCCGAGGCTACCCTTCCACTATGTCGACTAATGGGCCGACCGACGGGTCCGAGCCCGGTCCCACCGAGTGGTCCTCCGATGGACCGGGAGTCGGCCCCTGGCTCAGCACCCGCCCCGAACCCGTCCCCGATGACGCGCGCTACGACCCCGAGTTACTCACCCACGGTGATGCCCGCAACGTCGTTGATGCGTACCGGTACTGGCGACGTGAGGCAATCATCGCCGATATCGATCAGCGTCGTCATCCGCTTCATGTGGCGATCGAGAACTTCGGCAATGACGCCAATATCGGGGCGGTGGTCCGTACCGCCAACGCCTTCGCCGTCGACACCGTGCACATCGTCGGCCGCCGGCGCTGGAACCGGCGCGGGGCCATGGTCACCGATCGCTATCAGCGACTGCGTCACCATGACAGCACCGAGGAACTTCTGACTTTCGCGTGTGGCGCCGGGCTGACCGTGGTCGCTGTCGACAACGTGCCGGGCGCGGTACGACTCGAGGAGACCGCCCTGCCGCGGGACTGCCTGCTGGTGTTCGGCCAGGAGGGGCCGGGCATCTCTACCTCGGCCCAGACCGGTGCCGCGTGGACGGTATCGATCGCCCAGTTCGGGTCGACCCGCAGTATCAACGCGGGTGCCGCCGCCGGTATCGCCATGCACGCCTGGATCCGCCAATGGGCTGACCTCTCCCGGGCCTGGTAGGGCAGGATTGTGGACGTGTATCAGCAATGGGCGAACCGGGCGGCCAGTGCCGAAGCTGCCATCGCAAAGCGACATCTCCGTCGGCTCTGGCAACTGCCGGCAACGCAACTCGGGGTGGTCGGGTGGCCGCCCACCCGCAAAGATCTGGCCTTCGGAACCTGGCACTACTGGTGGCAGGCCCACCTGCTCGATACCCTGGTCGACGCCCAGGTGCGCGACCCACGACCGGAGCGTGTGGAGTCGATCAGGCGCCAAATCCGCGGCCACCTCGCGCGCAACAACGGCCGGTGGACCAACAACTACTACGACGATATGGCCTGGCTTGCGCTGGCTCTGGAGCGAGCCAGTCGGCTTGCCGGTGTCCCGAGCCCTCGAGCGCTGGCGACATTGGCCGCCCAGCTCACCAACTCCTGGGTGCCCGAAGACGGTGGCGGAATCCCCTGGCGAAAACAGGATCGGTTCTTCAATGCCCCGGCCAACGGCCCGGCGGGGATCTTCCTCGCCCGCTATGACAACCGGTTGCGGCGGGCCGAGCAGATGGCCGACTGGATCGACGCGACGCTGATCGATCCGGAGACCCATCTGGTGTTTGACGGCATCAAGTCCGGTTCCCTGGTGCGTGCCCAGTACACCTACTGCCAGGGTGTCGTGGTGGGCCTGGAGACGGAGTTGGCCGCGCGCACCGGCGATACCCGGCACTCGGTGCGAGTGCACCGGCTGGTGCCTGCCATCGCTGAGCACATGGCACCGGACGGCGTCCTCAAGGGTGCCGGGGGTGGCGACGGCGGACTGTTCGCGGGAATCACGGCGCGCTACCTCGCCCTGGCCGCAACTGCACTACCCGGCGACTCGAAGGCTGACACCGCCGTGCGCGACACCGCCGGCAGGATCGTGCTCGCCTCAGCCGGGGCGGCCTGGGACAACCGGCAGGACGTCGACGGTCTGCCGTTGTTCAGCGCGTTCTGGGATCGGATCGCCCAGGTGCCTCGTATCGGCGCGGAGGCCGGGCAGTTCATCGAAGGCGCGGTGGAGGAATCGGCCGCGCCTGAGCGTGATTTGTCGGTGCAGGTATCCGGCTGGATGCTGATGGAGGCCGCCCACGTCGTCGCGCAACACCAAGCCGCGCAAGCGAATTAGCCGATCTTGCGCCCGCGCAGCATATTGCGGCCGACTGCGGTCAGGCCCGGCAGGATCGACAGGAACACGATGAGCAGGATCATCAACTCGATGTGATTCTTGACGAACGGCACGTTCCCCAGGAAGTAGCCGAGCAGCGTCATCCCGGCACCCCACAGCACACCGCCGATGATGTCGAAGCCGAGAAACACCGGATAGCGCATCGCCGAGACCCCGGCCAGTACCGGGGTGAAGGTACGCACGATCGGCACGAACCGGGCGAGGATGATGGTCTTGGGTCCGTGGCGTTCGAAAAACGCGTGTGACTCGGTCACGTAGCGTTTCTTGAACAGCCGCGAGTCCTCCTTATCGAACAGCGCGGGCCCGATACGCCTGCCGATGAAGTAGGCGCATTGATCACCGAGTACCGCCACCACCGGTACGGCGATGAGCAGCACCCAGATGCTGACCGGGGGATGCGGTGCCGCGGCCAGCAACCCGCCGGTGAACAGCAGTGAGTCGCCCGGCAACAGTGGGAACAGCAGGCCGGTCTCGATGAAGACGATGATCAGAATTCCCGGCAGCACCGCGGAGGCGAACATGCCTCCCTCACCCAGCCAGTACATCGGATCAAGGATGTTGGGCAGGGCCAGCACGGTGGTGGTCATCAGCGACCAAGATACCGGTCGACGGTGCCGCCACCGTAAGCCTTGCTATTTGACATACTGCGGGAAGAAATCCCGATCGCCGGAGAGGATGTTCCATGCCCATCGCCACGCCCGAGGTCTACGCGGAGATGCTGGACCGCGCCAAGGAGCATTCCTTCGCGTTTCCGGCCATCAACTGCACCTCGTCGGAGACCGTCAACGCCGCGATCAAGGGATTCGCCGACGCCGGCAGTGACGGAATCATTCAGTTCTCCACCGGAGGTGCCGAATTCGCCTCCGGGGCGGGTGTCAAGGACATGGTCACCGGTGCGGTGGCGCTGGCTGAGTTCACGCGGGTGATTGCCGACCGGTACCCCATCACCGTGGCACTGCACACCGATCACTGCCCCAAGGACAAACTCGACACCTATGTGCGCCCGCTGCTGGCCATCTCCACGGAGCGTGTTGCCAAGGGGCTCAACCCCCTCTTCCAGTCGCACATGTGGGACGGCTCGGCCGTGCCGATCACCGAGAACCTGGCCATCGCCCAAGACCTGCTCAGGATTTGCGCGGCGGCCAAGATCATCCTCGAGGTCGAGATTGGTGTGGTGGGCGGTGAGGAAGACGGTGTGGAGGCCGAGATCAACGAGAAGCTCTACACCAGCCCGGAGGACTTCGAGCAGACCGTCGACGCGCTCGGCGTGGGGGAGAACGGCAGGTACCTGCTGGCGGCCACCTTCGGCAACGTGCACGGCGTCTACAAGCCGGGCAACGTCAAGCTGAAGCCGGACGTCCTGGCCGAGGGTCAGCGAGTCGCCGCTGCCAAACGCGGTCTGGCCGAAGGGGCCCAGCCCTTCGACTTCGTCTTCCACGGCGGCTCCGGATCGTTGAAATCCGAGATCGAGGACGCCCTTCGCTTCGGCGTGGTGAAGATGAACGTCGATACCGACGCCCAGTACGCATTCACCCGGCCGATCGCCGGGCATATGTTCGCCCACTACGACGGTGTGCTCAAGATCGACGGCGAAGTCGGCGATAAGAAGGTCTATGACCCGCGCAGCTACCTCAAGAAGGCAGAGGCCAGCATGGCGGCGCGAGTATTCGAGGCGTGCAACGACCTCCACAGCGCCGGCCGGAGTGTGTCAGCGCGTAGCTAGGACGACTGGCAGATCTTCCACTGGTCGTCGCGGAACTGCAGATCGAAGCTGTGTACCGACGTGCTGGCCGGGTTGGCGGCCATATACGAGGTGACGTTGGCCTCGGCGTGGTCGCCGTTGATCACCACCTCGTCGATGCTGGCCACCACCGGGTACTGGTTGGCCGCCAACACTTGGGAGTAGGTATCGGCCCATGCGAGATCGTCGTAGTTGACATAGTTGTCCCGGGTCTGGCCGCAGGTCACGCGGCGCAACGTTGCCAGGTCGCCATTGCGGACCGCGGTGTCGAAGGTCTGGATGGTGGAGCGCACCATGTTCTCCCGGGACGCGTTGGCCGAGTCGGCCTTCTTGATCAAGATCAAGCCCAGGATCAACGCCGCGGCCAATGCGGCGATGAACAGGATCACCGGTATCAACCACTTCGACTGTCGCGGGGATAGCGAACTCGGCGGAATAGCCTGCGGTCCTATCGCGCGCGGTCCGGTGATGAATTCCGTCTCGGCATCGGGTACCCGATCGATGATCTGAGTCGATCCCGCATCGAAACCCGGTGCCGTGTAACGGCGTTCGCCGGTGGCGGTGTCGGTCTGACCGACGAGGCCACCGATCTCGATCACTTCGGTGACCGGATCTGTGTCGTGGTCGTGATCGGTCCCGGACGGATTCGACATGGCGGGCTGCAGTCCTCCTCGGATGCTGATGCATTCGACCCTAACCGGTTCATGGCATCCTGTTGCCCATGACATCTTTCGGCGACCTTCTGGGACCCCAACCTGTGCTGTTACCCGGTGATCCCGAGGCCGAAGCCGCCCTGGCAGCCGGTGAGAACCCGGCCGTCGTGGCAGCGGCCCATCCCACCGCGTCGGTGGCCTGGGCATTCCTGGCCGAGGAAGCCCTGGCGGACGACAAGGTGATCACCGCGTACGCATATGCCCGCACCGGTTATCACCGCGGCCTGGATCAGCTGCGCCGCAATGGCTGGAAGGGATTCGGCCCGGTGCCCTACCGCCACGAACCCAATCGGGGCTTCCTGCGGTGTGTCGCGGCACTGGCCCGTGCCACCGACGATATCGGCGAGACCGACGAATTCGCTCGCTGCCTGGATCTGCTCGACGACTGTGACCCGAGCGCCCGCGCCGCGTTCGGGCTGTAGTTACCAGTCTGTCTCGCCCGGGCACTCCTCGGCCGATCCCGGCGGCTCGACCTGGACGGTGGCATGTTCGAGTCCGCGCGCGGCCAGCACCGCGCGTGCATCGTCAAGGACTCGGTCTGAGTGCCCATTGCTGGTCAGGTGCGCGGTCACCATGTCCTTACCGGGCACCAGAGTCCACACGTGCAGATCGTGTACCTCGGTAACTCCGTCCACCGCCGCCAGCGCCGAACGGAGTTCTTCGACGTCGATATGTTGAGGTGAGGACTCCGACAGGATCCGCAGCGCGGCCCGGGCCAGGGCGATGGCCCGCGGCAGCACCCACAGCGCCACCAGCACAGCCACCACGACGTCGGCGTACGGCCAGCTGGTTGTGACGGTCACGATGCCGGCGATCAGCACTCCCACGCTGCTGACCGCGTCGGCGACGACCTCCACGTAGGCGCCTTTGACCGCCAGACTTTCGCTGGCCTGCGATCGGAGTAGCAGTGCGACAGCGGCGTTCGCTGCCAGGGCGGCCAATGCCACCAGGATCATCGGCCAACCCGGAACGTCCGGCGCATCACCGAGTCGCTGGAACGCCTCATAGAGGATGAACGCCGCGACTCCCAGCAGCAGCACGGCATTGGCCACCGCGGTGAACACCTCGGCGCGGTGCCAACCAAAGGTACGGGCCGCCGACTTCGATCCCCGGCGGGCCAACACCACCGCCGTCACACCCATGAACAGCGCCACCAGATCGGTGAGCATGTGTCCGGCGTCGGCGAGCAGAGCAAGAGAACCGATCACCAGTGCGGTGGTGACCTCAATGGCGAAGAAGGCGGTGAGGATCCCGGCGGCGATGAGCATCCGGCTCACCCGGGAGTCTGGGTTGCTGTGACTGTGTCCGGCGCCCATGGCTGAAATCTACTGCCACGAACTTTCATCATCACCGATGAGTACTTAAGTCCCTTGCTGAGTGGAAAGGGCTGTTCTTATCGTGGCAGTGACGGCAGCGGTGCGGGGGGTCCGCTGCCGTCACTAAGGCTCTAGAGCCAGGCCGACCAGAATCGGGTCAGCTGGCTGCCGAACATGGCCAGACCGGCGGGCACACCGGACAGGTTGAAGAACCAGAAGACGATCTTGAAGAACCATTGGTTCACCGCCGGTGTGATCAACACGACGATCAGGATCAGGAACCCGAACTTCCGGACCGGTTCCAGGGAACGCCGGGTCGCCGGACTCAGATGCGGTTCCAGGGCGCCGAAGCCGTCCAGTCCTGGGATCGGCAGCAGGTTCAGTACCAGCGCGGTGAGTTGCAGGAAGCCCAGGAACGCCACCCCGGCCCAGAACACCGAATGACTCGGATCCCAGAACACTCTCGTCGCCACCAGCAGCAGAATCCCCAACACCAGGTTGGCGAACGGTCCGGCCAGACTCACCAGGGTGCGCTGGCGCGGTGTCATGAACTCGGTGCGTAGGTACACCGCACCGCCGGGCAGGCCGATGCCGCCGAGGGCGATGAACAGCAACGGCAGACCCAGCGACAGCAGGGGGCTGGAGTACTTCAACGGGTTGAGCGTCAGATAACCCCGCATCGCGACGTCCTGGTCGCCGAAGCGCCAGGCGGTGTAGGCATGGCCGAACTCGTGCAGGCACAGCGACACCAGCCAGCCGGCGATCACGAACAGGAACACCCCGATATAGGCCATCGTCGGTGTCGACTCGCCGGCCATCCAGGCCATCACCCCGCCCACGGCGGTGAGTCCGACCAGGGCCAGGAAGATCGGGCTGGGGCGCACCGATTGGCGCAACGGGAGAACGCTCACTCCAACGAAGCTACCCGGTTCCGTCGACGGTGACCGTCGAGTACCCGACTCCGATGTAGGTCGCGACGATGGCGATCATTGCCACCGCAAGCACCATGTCGGCGCGGGTGTTGCGAAGGAACAGTCCGGTGACTGCGCCGCCGATGAGCAGGCCCTGGAAAAGCAGGTCGATATCCCAGCCCTGCTGTCCGATCAGGAAATCGTGCAGCAGGTTCACCGACACCATCGCGATGAGCGCACCGAAGAAGACCGGCCGGACCCGATCGAAAGCGGCCGACGCCGGCAGGGTCCCCTCGCGTCCGGGGTCGTGCTTCGATTCCGGCAGAAGGAAACTCATGATGAGTGTTCCGGCCGGAACCACGAGGAACGCCACGAGTTCGAGTATCGAAATCTGCTTGACGGTGCCGCGGTAGTAGGTCGCGGCTAGCCATACCTCGACGATGAGCGCCAGCAGGAAGAACTGCCACAGCATGGCCGGCAGGAAAGGCCGTCGTTCCGGATCCCGGGCCCACTCGCGCACCGCGATCGCGAGTTCGCTGAGCACCTGCCCGAAGGACATGCCCAGGATCACGGTGTAGAACCACCACATGTGCCGATGATGTCACGGCGCGACGTGACATGTGCCGATGATGTCACGGCGCGACGCTCACCCCACCCGCAGCCAGCCGGTCGTATGTCGATAGAACGTCGACCGCGTCACCTCACGCGGGCCTTCGACGCCATCGCGGACAACCCGCGCGCCGGTGGTGCCCAACTGGACGGCGCGGCCGGCCAGCCATCGACGTGGCACCCGGCCCGGCATGGTCGCCTTCAGCCCCGGCATCGCCAAAGTGGGCTCGATCCGAACGGCAGCGGCATCGCCGTCGAAGAGCACCGCGTCATCCACCACGGCCTCGCCCCGGATCGCCGGGGAGCCCTCGGGCGGCAGCCACCAGGCCACACCGACGAGCGCGGTGGCGGTGTCGTCACGGATCAGGGGAACGCGGCTGGCCACCCCGTTCAGGGCACGCCGCGCGCCGCGACGGCCGGGGACGTGGGCGACCTCGATATCGAGGCGTTCTGCGCGCATAAGCCGGGACAGGACCGTGGCCAGATCCGCGTCCGATCCGACGATTATCAGCCGCCGTACGCGCTGCATCACCGCGTTGATCCCGGCGGCGCCGTCGGCCGTCGGCAGAGACGCCAGCGCGTGCGGCAGCCGGTGCCCGGCGAAGCGCAGCACGATGATCTCGGTACTGATCAACGACACTCCTCGCCCGGCTCCGATAGGGTAACTCCCCGGCTGCGACACAATATGCCAGGAGCGGAGCGGGGTCAGGCCATGCCGGCAATCGTCCTCATCGGCGCCCAGTGGGGCGACGAGGGCAAGGGGAAGGCCACCGACCTGCTCGGTGGCCGGGTTCAGTGGGTGGTGCGCTACCAGGGCGGTAACAATGCCGGGCACACCGTGGTCCTGCCGACCGGGGAGAACTTCGCACTGCACCTCATCCCGTCGGGAATCCTGACGCCCGGGGTGACCAACGTGATCGGCAACGGTGTTGTCGTCGACCCCGGTGTGCTGCTCACCGAGCTTCGCGGGCTCGAAGACCGCGGGATCGACACTTCACGGCTGTTGATCTCCGCTGACGCCCACCTACTGATGCCGTATCACGTCGCCATTGACAAGGTGACCGAGCGTTATATGGGCAGCAAGAAGATCGGTACCACCGGTCGAGGTATCGGCCCGTGCTATCAGGACAAGATCGCCCGGATGGGGATCCGGGCGGCCGACGTCCTCGACCCCGACCTACTGGCCGCCAAAATCGGCGCTGCGCTGGATTTCAAGAACCAGGTGCTGGTCAAGATCTACAACCGCAAAGCCTTGAACCCCGACGAGGTTCTCGAGACGCTGCTGGCCCAGGCCGAGGGATTCGCCTATCGCATCGCCGACACCCGGCTGTTGCTCAACAACGCACTCGAAGCCGGCGAGACGGTGCTGCTGGAGGGTTCCCAGGGCACCCTGCTCGACGTCGACCACGGCACCTACCCGTTCGTGACATCGTCCAACCCCACCGCCGGTGGCGCCGCGGTGGGCTCCGGCATCGGGCCCACCCGCATCACCACGGTGCTCGGCATCCTGAAGGCCTACACCACCCGCGTCGGGTCCGGCCCGTTCCCCACCGAATTGTTCGACTTGCACGGGGAGTATCTGTCCAAGACCGGTGGTGAGATCGGTGTCACCACCGGTCGGCGGCGGCGGTGCGGCTGGTTCGACGCCGTCATCGCCCGCTATGCCACCCGGGTCAACGGAATCACCGATTACTTCCTGACCAAACTTGACGTGCTCTCCAGCCTGGAGACCGTTCCGGTATGCGTCGGTTACACGATCGATGGCAAGCGCACCGACGACATGCCGATGACCCAGAGTGATATCGCTAGCGCCGCGCCGATTTACGAGGAGTTACCGGGTTGGTGGGAGGACATCTCCGGCGCGCGGAACTTCGACGACCTTCCGGCCAACGCGCGGGACTATGTGCTGCGGCTGGAAGAGCTTGCCGGAGCGCCGGTTTCGTGTATCGGAGTGGGCCCGGGCCGGGATCAGACCATCGTGCGCCGCGATGTGCTGGCGGCCAGGGCGTGATGAGCGAAGAAGACCCACACACGCTCGATCCCGACTACGACAATCACGGTGGCTTCCCCAAATTTCAGATCATCGACGCGCCCCGCGGTTTCGGTCGTTTCGTCACCGCCATGCGCCGGGCTCAGGATCTGGCGGTGTCGACGGACGTCGCAGACTGGGATCTTGCAGCGGACCGCGCCGAGGATCTGATCGCCTACCTCGCGCCGCATGAGGTCGCGGGCGGGGTGGCACCGGCCGGTCGGGTCGCGACGCTGCCGGGTGCGGGCAGTATTCTGATGCCGCCGTGGGAGGTCCGTCGCTTCGACCCCGAGGGTGTCGAGATCGGCGTGCAGTTCAGCCGCTACCACGTGGGTGGGAACGATGCCGTGCACGGCGGTATGGTCGCGATGATGTTCGACGTGATGTGCGGGATCATCATTCACGCCATCGGCCGGCCGATCAGCCGCACCGCCTTCCTGCATGTCGACTACCGCAACATCACCCCGATCGATGTGCCGCTGACGGTGCGGGGCTGGGCATCGAAGATCGAGGGCCGCAAAACTTTCGTCAACTGCGAACTCACCGACGCCCGCGGGACGATGCTCGCCGAGGCCAACGGTCTGATGGTGCGTCTGCTGCCCGGCCAGCCGTGACATTCCCGTCGGCGTAGGCCGGCAAGTGAGAAACTGGCTCGATGGTCACAAGGACACCGCATAGCCTCACCACACCTCGCGCCGCCGCTCTGGCCGGTGTGCTGTTCGCCGTACTCTTCGGTGCGGTCATCATCCTGATCCGATCGTCGCTTCCCGAGGGGGCGCAACCGGGTTCGCAGTGGATTGACACCGGCAGTAACAAGATCAAGCTCGCCTCGGAATTGATGCCATTCGCCGGCATCTGCTTCCTGTGGTTCATCGGTGTGGTGCGTGCCAATCTCGGTCGGTTTGAGGACAAGTTCTTCGCCACTGTGACCCTCGGCAGCGGGCTGTTGTTTCTGGCGATGATGTTCGTCACCGCCGCGGTAGGCGCCGGACTGGCCGAAAGCCGGCACTACTCCGGTGTTGACTCCGGGGTGGGGATCTTCGGTCAGATGCTGTTGCTGAAACTGTCCAAGACCTACGCGTTGCGGATGGCGTCGGTGTTCATGATGTCGCTGGCCACCATTTGGTTGCGCACCGGTTTGATGCCGCGCTGGCTGGT
>NZ_JAEMSG010000048.1 GCF_016462945.1 Mycolicibacterium sp.
GACGGCACTGATCGTGCCCGGCACGGCAGTTCCGAACCCCGCGGTTGTGCCCGGCTACATGGAGAACGCCGTCGATTACTACATCAGCCCGACCACGCCCTCGTGTGCGACTGTGTGCACTCCCGAGCCGGTGCCCTATCTCGCGCAATTCTGGCCGTTCCCCTGGGAGGGGTGGGGCGGACTGACCGGAGCCAAACTCGACGAGTCGGTGGCCAGCGGTGTCGCCCAACTCACCAGTGATCTGGTCGGTGCCTACAACCCCAGCGCACCGGATCCGGTGGTGATCTTCGGCTACTCGCAGGGCGCGACGGTCGCCAGCATCGAGAAGTCACAGTTGAGCTTGCTCTCGCCGGAAGAGCAGGCCAATATCAACTTCGTCCTGATCGGCAATCCCAATCGGCCCAACGGTGGATTGTTCGAACGCCTGGCGATGTTCGGCACTGTCCCGATCCTGGACGCGACGTTCGGGCAACCAACCCCAACCGACACCGCGATGTCGACCGTCGATATCGCCTTCCAATACGACGGGGTCGTCGACTTTCCGCTGTACCCGATCAACCTGCTGGCCGATCTCAACGCGACGCTCGGCTTCTGGTACATCCACGGCAGCTACCTGGCGCCAGATGGCCGCAATCCTGACGAACTGCCCAACGGCCTGACGCCCACCGCACTTGCGGCATCGATAGCCGATCCGGCCAACCAACAGCATCTGGCGGGCAGCGACACCACCTACGTCCTGATTCCGACACCGAATCTGCCACTGCTGCAACCACTTCGCGAATTCGGAGCCGCCACTCACACCGAATTCCTGACCACCCCGCTCATCGACCTGATCCAGCCGGCGCTGCAGGTGCTCATCGAGACCGGATACGACCGGTCGCTGCCGTACGGTCAGGCGGCGCCGTTCCGGCTCATCCCGCTGGTCAATCCGATCACGCTCACCGTCGACCTGGTCAACGCTATCGGGCAGGGAATCCACGACGCGGCTCGCGATATCGGTATGACGCCGCCAACGGCACCGGTTACCGCTGCAGCGGTCTCAACGGATTCCGGTCGTTCCGCTGTGGCAAAACCGATGCGGTCGCGACGCGCGGCGGCCCAACGGCTTCGGACGGCCTCCTCGGTGACTGCGCGATCCGCATCTGCACAGGCTTCGCGGCACTCCCTCGTGGGAAAGTCGCCCACCGCTCACGCGGCAGCCCCAGCGCGACGCGTCAGTCGATAAGAGCCGTCGCCGACTGAAGGTGCTTGATCGCATCAGCGACGATGCTGTCGATGAGTTGCGCGCATGACGGCAGATCCTCGATGATCCCGGTCGCCTGACCGGAGGCGAGCACACCCGCGTCGTTCTTGCCGTCGACCAGTCCGGCCTTGAGCAGCATCGGGGTATTCGCCGCCATGATCACCTGGGACCAGGTCAGATCCTTGCCCTTGCGCATGGTCAACCCATCCCGAATCATCGATGTCCACGACATCTGAGACATCTTCTTGAATTTGGCCGCATTGAGGATCGCGGCAGTGAAACCTCTTACCGGCGAACCGCTTTCGAGTTTTTCCACAAGTCCGGTCCGCAACACCCGGTGCGGTATGCCGTCCACCCGGGTCGACACGACGGTGCCGTCCAAGCCGGTTTCCAGGTAACGCTGCTTGACCGATTCCGGAACGGTGGAGTCCGATGTCAACAGGAACCGGGTTCCCATCGCCACCCCGGCCGCTCCGTAGGACAGCGCGGCGGCGAGGCCGCGACCATCGAAGAACCCTCCGGCGGCCACCACGGCAACATCGGTGCCGTCCAACACATCCAGCACCGACGGCAGCAGCAGTGTGGTGGCGACCGGGCCGGTATGGCCGCCGCCCTCGCCGCCCTGCACGATCACCGCGTCGGCTCCCCACGCCGCCACCTTGCGGGCGTGTTTCGCGGCTCCGATGGACGGGATCACCACTGATCCGGCCTCTTTGAGTCGTGCGATGAGTTCCTGGTTGGGTGCCAGCGCGAACGAGGCCACCTTCACACCCTCGCGGATCATCAGTTCGACCCGGTCTCCGGCGTCGGCGGCGTCGGCCCGGATGTTGACGCCGAAGGGCCGGTCTGTCGCGGCCTTCACCTTGGTGATCGCAGTCGCCAGTTCGTCGATGGTCATCGTGGCGGCCGCGAGGATCCCCAGTCCACCGGCGTTCGCGGTCGCCGACACCAACCGTGCCCCGGCCACCCACCCCATTCCGGTCTGAACCACCGGGTGTTCGATGCCGACCATCCGGGTCAGCGCGGTCTGGATTCTCATGCTGTAACTCCTTTGTCGGTGGGAACCGTTACTTCTCTGTCGCGTAATGCTTTCGGGTCGATGCGGTCGCGGATCAACTCCAGTTCGTCGCCGGAGGCCAGCCGTGTCGCCGGGGCATAGTCGAGGTTGTGAACCTCGAAGGCGGTGTTGGCAGCGACGTCTTCAGGATCTACTCCGGGGTGCAGGGATACCGCACGCATGGTGTGGTCCGGGCCGTTGAAGTCGAACACCCCGAGGTTGCTCACCACCCGGTAGACATTGGCGAAGCGGTAGGCGGGGTTGTCCGGTTCAACTTTGTCCCAACCGATCCCGGACACGATGTCGACGGATTCGCAGAACACCCGCTTGGAGTGGTTACCCACCCAGTAGCTGGTGGCATGGTTGATGGTGTTGCCGGGCGCGCCCCGAACACCGAACATCTGTCGGGTCGGATGTTGCAGTGGTCCGAAGGCGGACAGGTTCTGGTTGCCGTAGCGGTCGATCTGGTTCGCGCCCATGACGACATGCCTGCGGCCCCAGGCGAGGGTCTCGAAAACCCGGCCGAACGGCATCCAGCCCTCGATGGCACCCGTGGCACCGATCGCCGGCGTGTCGGCCAGCAGGCGGGCCTCACCGTCGGACAGCAGAATGTCGGGGGAGAAAGTCAGCCGGGCCAGTCGGGCACCGATCGACACGATCGTGGTCATCGGGCTGACCATGATCTCGCCGGCGTCGCGGAACAACTCCGCGCAGGCGATGACGCACACTTCTGCTCGGCTCACCTGGATCATGACGCCTCCGTTGGCCGGCGCACCGCAGCCTGGTAGTCGGCTTCGCTACCGGACAGGTAGGTGGCGACGAACTGCGTCCACGTCTCTTCCTCGGCGGCTGCTTTCGCGTAGTGCTGCTGGAACTTCTCGTCCCGGCCATAATCCGGTTCCGCGGTGGTGAAGTGAGCCCCGCCGGGCGCTTCGATGACCTGGTCGACCATCATGCGGTTCACCAGAAGCGCTTGCGGTGGAACCGATTTAATCAGCTCGTCGGTTTCCACGACGCGCTCAACTGAGAGGAAGCGCCGATCTGCTGCCATCAGGAACAGGTCGTCGAAGTAGGGATCGATACCGGTGTAGGCCGCGTTGCCGTGTTTATCGCCGATATTGAGGTGGACGAACGCTGCATCCAGTCGCAATGCCGGCATCGCGATGAGTTCTTCGTGGCCGGAGTCCGCCGGCGAGTCGGACGGGTACGGGGACTTCACCGTCTTCAGTTCGCCATCCCAGAAGTCGGGCACGGAGCTGCCCAGTCCGGCCCGGATCGGAAGAAACGGCAACCGCTGCGCTGCCGCCTGCAGGCCACAGCGCAACATGCCCTCGTCCATCTCGCGGGCGACGATCGCCCCGGTGGTGCGGGCACGCGCGAACCAGGGGTCGTAGAACGGGGGCGAGTCCAGAGAGACGAAGCCGTAGTACAGCTTTGCCAACTTGCTGGCCGAGCACAGCAGGCCGACGTCGGGACCGCCGTAGCTGACCACGGTCAGGTCGGTGACGTCGGTCCGCAAGAGCGCCCGGACGAATGCCATCGGCTTGCGTCGCGATCCCCAGCCGCCGATGCCGATCGTCATACCGCTCTCGATCTGCGACACCGCCGCCTCGAGTGTGGTGCGTTTGTCTTTCACTGCTTCGCCTTCTTCGTACCGGCGAAGGAATCACGGTGCTCGTCAGACACGCCGGAAAGGTTGAGCTCAAACGTGAAGCCCTGTTCCATCCGGTAACTCGAGTTCACCCGCTGCACGTCGATGAGGTTCAGCGCCTCCTTGGCGGCGCGGATCACGCGGGTGTCCTTGATGGCGATATCGCGTGCCACCCGCAGCGCCGCCTCATCGAGATCGGCGCGCGCAACCACCTCGTGCACCGAACCGAAGTGGTGCAGGGTGGCGGCGTCCACGGTGGCAGCGGTGAAGAACAGTCGACGCATCATGTGTTGCGGGACCAGGCGAGACAGATGGGTGGCCGCGCCGAGAGCCCCGCGTTCGACTTCGGGCAGCCCGAACATCGCGTCATCGGAGGCCACGATCACGTCGGCATTGCCGATCAGTCCGATACCGCCGCCGACACAGAACCCGTTGACCGCCGCCACCACCGGGACCTCGCACTCGTAGACGGCTTTGAATGCTGCGAAGCAGCCGCGGTTGGCGTCGATCAGTGCGCCGAATCCCTCGGTCTGCTGCATCTCCTTGATGTCGACTCCGGCGTTGAAGCCCCGGCCCTCGGCGCGAAGGATCACCACGTGGGTCGCCGTATCGCGGCCGGCCGCGGTAACGGCATCGGCCAGTTCGAACCAGCCACGTGAGGGGATCGCGTTGACCGGTGGGTAGTCGATGGTGACCGCGACGATGCCGGATTCGACGGTGCGGGAGGTGATCGTCATGGGGAACTTCCTGACGGGGTGAATACCAGCAGTACCTAAGCAAGCACTTGCTTGGTAGGCTAGCACAGTGACCCCAGCGCCTGACAGTTCCCGAATCAACCTGGGACTGGGCGGTTGCGTCGTTCTGGTGACCGGCGGTGTGCGCGGTGTTGGCGCCGGAATCAGCGCCGTGTTCGCCGGCCAGGGCGCCACCGTCATCACGTGTGCCCGACGGTCCGTCGAGGGTCTGCCCTATGAGTTCCGCAGTTGCGATGTGCGGGACGCCGAGGCGGTCGCGGGACTCATCGACGTGATCGTCGCCAAGCACGGTCGGTTGGATGTGGTGGTCAACAATGCTGGCGGATCGCCCTTCGCGCTGGCCGCCGATGCCTCGCCGAGGTTCCACCAGAAGATCATCGAACTCAATCTGCTCGGCATGCTGCACGTATCGCAGGCCGCCAACGCCATCATGCAGCAGCAACCGCAGGGCGGATCGATCATCTCGATCTCCAGCGTCAGCGGTCGCCGGCCCTCGCCGGGTACCGCCGCCTATGGCGCCGCGAAGGCCGGGGTGGACAGTCTCACCACCACACTCGCCGTCGAGTGGGCGCCGAAGGTCCGGGTCAACGCCGTCGTGGTCGGTATGGTCGCCACCGAACAGGCTGAGCTGTTCTACGGCGATAGTGATTCCCAAGCCGCGGTGGCTGCTACCGTCCCGCTCGGCCGGCTGGCGAAACCGGAAGACATCGGTTGGGCTGCAGCGTTTTTGGCTTCGGACGCGGCATCGTATGTCAGCGGTGCAACACTTGCGGTGCACGGCGGTGGAGAACCACCGCCGTATCTTTCCGCGTCCAGTGCCAACAAGTAGGAGAACAGAAATGGGATTGCTCGATGGTCGGGTTGTCATCGTCACCGGTGCCGGCGGTGGAATCGGTCGAGCACATGCGCTGGCCTTCGCCGCCGAAGGCGCACGGGTTGTGGTCAACGACATCGGCGTGGGACTGGACGGATCGCCCGCCGGCGGCGGTAGCGCGGCGCAGGGCGTTGTTGACGAAATCGTTTCTGCCGGTGGGGAAGCCGTCACCAGTGGTGCCAACGTGGCCGATTGGGACCAGGCGGCAGGACTGATCCAGACTGCCGTCGATACCTTCGGTGGGCTCGACGTTCTGGTCAACAATGCCGGCATCGTGCGGGACCGGATGATCGCGAACACCAGTGAGAACGAGTTCGATGCCGTCATCGCGGTGCACCTGAAAGGACACTTCGCGACCACCCGGCACGCGGGTGCCTACTGGCGGGCACTGTCCAAAGAGGGCAAAGAAGTTGACGCCCGGATCATCAACACCAGTTCCGGGGCCGGATTGCAGGGCAGCGTCGGGCAGGGCAATTACAGCGCCGCCAAGGCCGGTATCGCCGCACTGACTCTGGTGGCCGCCGCCGAGATGGGCCGCTACGGCGTCACCGTCAACGCGATCGCGCCGTCGGCGCGCACCCGGATGACTGAGGGCGTCTTCGCCGACATGATGTCAACGCAGGGCCAGGACTTCGATTCCATGGCGCCGGAGAATATCTCGCCGTTGGTGGTGTGGCTGGGCAGCGTCGAATCCCGCGACGTGACCGGCCGCGTGTTCGAGGTCGAGGGCGGCGTCATCCGGGCTGCCGAAGGGTGGCAGCATGGCGTCGAGGTGGACAGGGGCGCCCGCTGGGAACCGGGTGAACTCGGCCCCGTGGTGCGAAGCCTGCTCGCCGACGGCCGGCCGCCGGTGCCGGTTTTCGGAGCCTGAGGCGTACGCCGAGCGTCGCGCCAGCGCGACCGTCGACGCCCAATGTCGCGCCAGCGCGACGTTCGGCGAGGGTTGGGGGCGTCTTGGCCGGGTCTACGGGTCGCAGATGACGATCGGGATGACCCGGTCGGTCCAGGATTGGTAGTCGTCGAAGCTGGAATACATCGCAGTCAGCTTGGGCCAGTAGGACGTTCGCTCCGCCTCGGTTGCATCACGTGCGGTCAGATGCAGAGTCTCCTCCTTGATCTGAACGGACACCGCAGGTTTGGCCTTGAGGTTGAGGTACCACATCGGATTGGTCGCGGCCCCGCCCTGTGAGGCCACCAGAATCACCCGGTTGCCCTCGCGCAGGTACAGCAGCGGGCTGACCCGCGGCTCACCCGTCTTACGACCGGTGGTCGTCAGCAGTGCCACCGGGGCGCCCCTGAGGAACTTGCCGCCGATCTTGCCGTCAGTCCTGCGGTACAGCCAGGTGTTCGCCCGCGACATCCACTTGATGATGTACTTGGTCTGCGGTGAGTTCAGGCCCTTGGGCGGGCCGGCTGCCATGGCTAGATCCGTTCGATGATGGTGCCGGTGGAGAGCGCGCCGCCGGCGCACATGGTGATCAATGCGGTGGATTTGTCGGTACGCTCCAGTTCGTGCAGCGCGGTGGTGATCAGCCGGCTTCCGGTGCTTCCGACGGGATGGCCAAGGGCGATCGCGCCGCCGTTGACGTTGACCCTGTCCATATCGGCGTTGTATACCTGGGCCCAGCTGAGCACCACGGAGGCGAAGGCCTCATTGATCTCGACGAGGTCGATATCGCCGATGGTCATACCGGCCTTCTCCAACACTTTCGCGGTGGACTGCACCGGGCCGTCGAGGTGGTAGTAGACCTCGGAGCCGACCAGTGCCTGGCTGACGATGCGCGCGCGCGGTTTCAGACCGAGGGCCTTGGCCTTGTCCTCATCCATCCAGAGCACGGCCGCCGCGCCGTCGGAGATCTGTGATGAGGTGCCCGCGGTGTGCAGGCCGTCCTCCATCACGGGCTTAAGCGCGGAAAGGCCCTCGGCGGTGGTGTCGCGCATGCCCTGGTCGCGGCCGACCATGTGGCGCTCGGCGGTGGGCTGTTTGTTTTCGTCGAGCACCGGTGCCTCGAGTGCGGAGATCTCGCGGTCGAAGCGGTGCTCGTCCCAGGCCCGCTTCGCCTTCTGCTGCGAGATCAGTCCGAGGTGGTCAAGATCGGCGCGAGTGATGCCGCGGCGCTTGGCAATTCGCTCCGCGGCGGTGAACTGGTCGGGCATATCGAGGTCCCACGATTCGGCCCGAATCTTGGCGCGGTCCGGTCCGGCGTTGGCGCCTAAGCCGACTCGGCTCATCGCCTCGATACCGCAGGCGATGCCGATGTCGATCGCGCCCGCGGCGATCAGGCCGGCAATCAGATGGTTGGCCTGCTGGGCGCTGCCGCACTGGCAGTCGACCGTGGTGGCACCGACCTGTTCGGGGAGTCCGGCCGTCAGCCATGCGACCCGGGTGACGTTGTTGGACTGCTCGCCGTACTGCGTCACGCAGCCGCCGATCACCTGCTCGACGGTTGCGGGATCGATCCCTGCCTTGTCGACCAGAGCTTTTTGCACCCCACCTAGAATTTCGGTCGCGTGCAGCCCGGACAGCCAGCCACCGCGCTTTCCGATCGGGCTTCGGGTGGCTTCGACGATCACAGGATTACCCATGCGGTCAGGCTAGAACACGTTTCATTACCCTGACAAGCGAGGATGCTGGCGTGCCTTTCGTCTGCGGTGGAGCCGTGTTTTACTGGCACTAGAACACGTCATATTTATTGAGGAGTGAACGAATCATGCCCACCCCCAACATTGCCGCAGGTTTGGATTTTCTGGACCCGGACCTCTGCGTGAAGGGGTTGCCCATCGACGAGCTTGCCGAGCTCCGCCGAACCGCTCCGGTCTGGTGGTGTGAGCAGCAGATCGGGAAGGGCGGATTCAATGACGGCGGTTACTGGGCCGTCACCAGGCACAAGGACGTCAAAGAAGTCTCGCGCCGCAACGACATCTACGCCAGCGGACCCAACACTGCCCTCCCGCAATTCGCCGACGATATCGCTCGTGAGGACATCGATATGCAGTCGGTGATTCTGATCAATATGGATGGCGATCACCACGATCGGCTGCGCCGGATCATCTCCCGCGGGTTCACGCCGCGCGCCGTCGGGCGTCTGCGTGACCAACTTCACGAGAGTGCCGAGAACATCGCCAAAAATGCTGCGTCGGCAGGCCACGGCGACTTCGTCGAGCAGGTGTCGTGCGAGTTGCCACTGCAGGCCATCGCCGGGCTTCTCGGCGTACCGCAGGAGGACCGGGATCAGCTGTTCCGCTGGACCAATGAGATGACCGGCAACGAGGACCCGGAGTTCGCCCATGTCGACGGGCGGACATCGTCGATGGAGATGCTGGGTTACGCCATGAAGATGGCCGAGTTGAAGGCTAAGGAGCCCGGGGACGACATCGTTACCGCGCTGATCAACGCCGATGTCGCCGGTGAGAAATTGACCGATGACGAATTCGCTTTCTTCGTCCTGATGCTGGCCGTCGCCGGCAGTGAGACCACCCGAAACTCGATCACGCACGGGATGATCGCCTTCACCGAAAACCCGGATCAGTGGGATCTGTACAAGCGGGAGCGTCCTGCGACCGCGGCCGATGAGATCGTCCGCTGGGCAACGCCGGTCACAGCCTTTCAGCGCACCGCGGTGGTCGATACGGAATTGTCCGGGGTCACGATCAACGCCGGTCAGCGGGTTGTGATGTTCTACCGTTCGGCAAACTTCGACGAGGAGGTGTTCGACGATCCGCACACGTTCAACATTCTTCGCGACCCCAACCCGCATGTCGGGTTCGGCGGCACCGGAGTGCACTTCTGCATCGGCGCGAACCTGGCACGGATGACCATCAACCTTATTTTCAACGCCATTGCCGACCACATGCCTGACCTCACCCCGGTCGGTGCGCCAGACCGGCTGCGTTCAGGCTGGCTCAACGGGATCAAGCACTGGCAGGTCGACTACACCGGTTCGTCTGCCACTTGATACGCCCTACTAGATACGCCGCTACAGCACAAGGAGATTCGGATGGACTTCACTCCTGAACCGGAACAGCAGGCCGTCGCCGATGTGGTGAGCACGGTGCTGGACCGCGAAAACACCTGGGAGGCTTTGGTTTCCGGCGGTGTAATCGCACTCGGAGTGCCCGACCGCCTCGGCGGCGACGGAGTCGGGCTGACCGAGATCGCTACCGCGCTGACCGGGATCGGTCGGCACGCGACGATTTCGCCCGCGTTTGCCACTTTGGGTCTCGGCCTGGTGCCGCTGTTGGATCTGGCCAGCGGGCCGCAGCAGGATCGTTTTCTCGACGGCGTTGCCAAGGGCGCGATCCTCACCGCGGGCCTCAACGAACCGGGAGCCGCACTGCCGGATCGTCCGGCGAGCACGTGGGTGGGTGGCCGTCTCAACGGCACCAAGATCGCGGTTCCCTATGCCGAGCAGGCCACCTGGATTCTGGTCACCACCGACAACGGTGCCGTGGTGGTCTCGCCCAAAGCCGAGGGTGTGCGGCTGATCCCGACGCCGTCATCAACCGGTGCCGCTGAATACGCGGCCACGTTCTCCGACGTGGCGGTCGATTCTGACGCGGTACTGGACGGCTCGACGGCGCATCGGGTTAACCAGTTGGTGCTCGCAACGGGCGGGGCGTACGCGGCCGGACTGGTCGCCGGTGCGGTGCGGTTGACGGCGGACTACGTGACGAACCGCCACCAGTTCGGCAGGCCGCTGGCCACCTTCCAGGCGGTGTCCGCGCAACTGGCGGAGATCTACATCGCCTCTCGGACGCTGGATCTGATTTCGACGTCGGCAATCTGGCGCTTGACTGAAGGCCGCGACGCCGACGGCGATCTTGACGTGCTGGGGTACTGGCTGACGTCGGAGGCGCCGCCGGCGATGCAGACCTGTCATCATTTGCACGGCGGTATGGGAATGGACGTCACCTATCCCATGCATCGGTACTACTCATCAATCAAGGATCTGACTCGCCTGCTGGGCGGGCCGGCTCATCGTCTGGAACTGGTTGGAGCGCAATGTACATCGAACTGACACCCGAGCAACGGCAACTGCAGGCCGAGTTCCGGCAGTATTTTCAGAACCTCATCTCCGCCGAAGAAGCGGCGGAGATGGAGGTCGACCGCCACGGTAAGGCCTACCGCGCGATCATCAGGCGGATGGGCTCTGACGGCAAGCTCGGCGTGGGCTGGCCCAAGGAATTCGGTGGCCTGGGTCTGGGGCCCATCGAGCAGCAAATCTTCGTCAACGAGGCCGCGCGAGCCGAGGTGCCGCTTCCCGCGGTGACTTTGCAGACCGTCGGCCCGACTCTGCAGACCTACGGCACGGAGTTGCAGAAGAAGAAGTTCCTGCCGGCGATCCTGGCCGGTGAGGTGCACTTCGCGATCGGCTACTCCGAACCTGAAGCAGGCACCGACCTTGCGGCACTGCGTACCTCGGCAGTCCGGCACGGTGATGAGTACATCGTCAACGGCCAGAAGATCTGGACCACCGGCGGTCACGATGCCGACTACGTCTGGCTGGCCTGCCGCACCGATCCGGAAGCGGCCAAGCACAAAGGGATTTCGATCCTCATCGTTGACACCAGGGACCCGGGCTACTCGTGGACGCCCATCATTCTGTCCGACGGTGCCCATCACACCAATGCGACCTACTACAACGACGTCCGGGTTCCGGCGGAGATGCTCGTAGGTGAGGAGAACGCGGGCTGGCGACTGATCACCACCCAGCTCAATCACGAGCGGGTCATGCTCGGCCCGGCCGGCAAGATCGCCGGAGTTTATGACCGGGTCCAGGCGTGGGCGTCCAAGCCCCGAGGCAACGGCGTCACACCGATCGACCAGGATGACGTCAAGCGGGCTCTCGGTGAGATCCACTCGATCTGGCGGGTCAATGAATTGTTCAACTGGCAGGTTGCCTCATCGGGGGACACCGTCGAGATCGCCGACGCCGCTGCCACCAAGGTGTTCTCCACCGAGCGCATCCAGCGGATCGGTCGGCTGGCGGAGGAGATCGTCGGCAAGTACGGCAATCCGGCTGAGGAGGAGACCGCCGAAATGTTGCGCTGGCTGGACTCCCACACCAAACGCAATCTGGTGATTACCTTCGGTGGCGGGGTCAACGAGGTCATGCGCGAGCAGGTTGCGGCCGCGGGACTGAAGGTGCCCCGGGTTCCGCGATGAGCGCTTGCGCGAAGAGCAGAGGAAATCGATGAGCGCTTGCGCGAAGAGCAGAGTGCAGCGGTGACCAGTGGTTTAGAAGCCGCCTTTGAGAAGGTCAAGGCGGCGGGTAGAAGCAAGCCCCGAGACGGCCGATTCGCGGTGAATCAGCCGATGGTCGAGCATTGGCTCGACGCCATCGGTGACCACAACCCGATCTACAGCGACGAGTCCGCCGCCAAGGCCGCCGGTCACGCCGGTGTCGTGGCCCCGCCGGCGATGATTCAGGTCTGGACCATGGTGGGCCTTGGTGCGTCCCGACCCGACGATGACCCGCTGGGCAAGATCCTTGGGCTGTTCGACGAGGCCGGCTACATCGGTGTGGTGGCCACTAACTGCGAGCAGACCTACCACCGGTATCTGCATCCCGGTGAACAGGTCAGTGTCACTGCGGAACTCACCGATGTCGTCGGCCCGAAGCAGACCGCACTTGGCGAGGGCTATTTCATTACCCAGAAGATCACCTGGGCTGTCGGCGATCAGGACGTTGCCGAAATGACGTGGCGCATCATGAAGTTCAGGCCGGCGGCCGCACAGTCGGGGGCCGCGGTACCGGCCGATCTCGATCCCGATCAGATGATCCGCCCCGCCGCGTCACGCGACAACCAGTTCTTTTGGGACGGCATCAACGCGCACGAGTTGCGTATCCAGAAGCGTCCCGATGGAACGCTGCAACATCCCCCTGCACCCGCGCTGTGGAATGACAAGGTTGTTCCGACCGATTACGTCGTCGCCAGCGGTACGGGAACGGTGTTCAGCTTCGTCGTCCATCACGCCCCGCAGGTGCCCGGCAGAACTCTGCCCTTCGTGATTGCGCTTGTCGAACTCTCCGAAGGTGTGCGGATGCTCGGTGAGTTGCGCGGTGTCGATCCGGCGACGGTGGAGATCGGAATGGATGTTCGCGCAACGTATATCGACTTCCCAGCCGGGGAGAGTGGGCCGGCGTGGACGCTGTATGCGTGGGAGCCATCGCCATGAGCGCGCCCACTGTCGGCACCAAGCTGCCCGAACTCTCGCTCTACGGCGATCCAACCTTCATCGTCTCTACGGCCATCGCGACCCGCGACTATCAGGACGTCCACCACGACCGCGACAAGGCTCAGGCCAAGGGGTCCAAGGACATCTTCGTCAACATCCTTACCGACACCGGTCTGGTCCAGCGTTACGTCACCGATTGGGCCGGACCGACCGCGGTCATCAAGACGATCGGACTGCGACTGGGCGTGCCCTGGTACGCCTATGACACCGTCACTTTCAGAGGTGAGGTCACGGGAGTCGACGACGGCCTCGTCACGGTGAAAGTGTTGGGTAGCAACAGCCTTGGCGATCACGTCGTCGCCACCGCGACACTGACTATCGGAGGTTCCTGATGCCCGGTGAGCTGTCCGGTAAAGCCGCGATCGCCGGGATCGGCGCCACCGACTTCTCCAAGGTCTCCGGTCGCAGCGAGCTTCGACTGGCGGCCGAAGCCGTGTTGGCCGCACTTGATGATGCGGGCCTGACACCGGCCGATGTCGACGGCATGGTGACGTTCACCATGGACTCCAACACCGAGGTGGCCGTTGCGCGAGCCACCGGCATCGGTGATCTGAAGTTCTTCTCCAAGATCCACCACGGGGGCGGTGCGGCCTGTGCCACCGTCCAGCAGGCAGCCATCGCGGTGGCCACCGGAGTCGCGGAATGCGTTGTGGCATATCGGGCTTTCAACGAACGCTCGGGAATGCGCTTCGGTCAGGTGCAGATGCGGTTGATTCAGGGTGCCGACTCCACCAGTGTCGACAACTCGTACTCCTATCCGCACGGGTTGACGACGCCTGCCGCGCAGGTCGCGATGATCGCCAAGCGCTACATGCACCTATCCGGTGCCACCAGCCGCGATTTCGGCGCGATCTCGGTGGCCGACCGCAGGCATGCCGCTAACAATCCCAAGGCGTACTTCTACGGCAAGCCGATCACGATCGAGGACCATCAGAATTCGCGGTGGATCGCCGAGCCGCTGCGACTGCTGGACTGCTGCCAGGAGACCGACGGAGGGGTGGCCATCGTCGTGACCACACCTGAGCGCGCGCGGGATCTCAAGCATCGGCCGGCGGTTATCGAGGCGGCATCGCAGGGTTCAAGCCCCGATCAGTACTCGATGGTGAGCTACTACCGGCCCGAACTCGACGGGCTGCCGGAGATGGGCTTGGTGGGTCGTCAACTGTGGGCGCAGTCCGGGCTCACGCCGACCGACATCCAGACCGCGATCCTCTATGACCACTTCACGCCGTTCACCCTGATTCAGTTGGAGGAGTTGGGTTTCTGCGGTAGGGGTGAGGCTAAGGACTACATCAAAGATGGTGCGATCGAGATCGGCGGACGGCTGCCGATCAACACCCACGGCGGCCAACTCGGCGAGGCCTACATCCACGGCATGAACGGCATCGCCGAAGGTGTGCGGCAGTTGCGTGGGTCCTCGGTGAACCAGGTCAACGATGTCGAGCATGTGCTCGTCACGGCCGGCACCGGTGTACCGACGTCTGGTCTGATTCTCGGCTGACGCACTCATCCCTGCGCCGACCGTTACACCAGCGCGACGGTCGACGCCCATTGTCGCGCTGGCGTAACGCTCGGCGGGTCATACCGGCTTGTCGGTGCCCGGCGGCACACTCTGGCCATGAGTTACCCCTTCATCGGGAGTGAGGCCGTTGCAGCAGGCGCGCTCTCCAAGAGCGCGCTGCGATCGCAGTACAACCGCGTCTTCCCGGACGTCTACCTCAACCGGGAGGCTGATCGGACACCGGTGACGCTGGCGCGGGCCGGCTGGTTGTGGTCGGGCCGGACGGCGGTGGTGGCCGGACGGTCCGCGGCCGCGCTACTTGGTGCTAGCTGGGTGGACGAAAAAAGTCCGGTGGAGCTGATCCACGGAAATCGGAATGCACCTGCCGGTATCGCGGTCCACGGCGATCGCACGACCGCGGATGAGATCACCACCCTGGACGGCATGGCGGTCACCAGCCCGGAACGAACCGCATTGGATCTCGGCTGCTGGTATCCGCTCGGTGCCGCGGTGGCGAGTTTGGATGCGTTGGCGGCGGCGGCCTCGGTCGATCTGGTCCGGGTTGCGATCCTTGCTGAGCGCTACCCGGGGAGACGGGGTATCAGGCGCGCCAGGCGGGCGCTCTCGCTCGTTGACGGTGGAGCGCAGTCGCCGAAGGAGACATGGCTGCGATTGCTACTGATTCAGGGCGGATTTCCGAGGCCGCAGACTCAGATACCGGTGTGCGACGGCGTCGGTAAGGCGATTGCCTACCTTGACATGGGATGGGAAGAACTCAAGGTCGCGGTCGAGTACGACGGGGAGCAGCATCGCACCGACCGCCGCCAGTACACCTGGGATGTTCACCGGCTGGAGCTAATCGGCCAACTGGGTTGGATTGTCGTTCGGGTGGTCGTCGGCGACCGCCGGGAGGACATTGTGCGACGCGTCCGCGAGGCTATCGGTCGCCGAGCGTCGCTCCAGAGCGACATTCGACGCTCAGCGTGACGCTGGCGTAACGCTCGGCGGATGCGAACGAACTTTAAGCCGGAACCAGTTCCACATCGGAAAGCACCGCAGCGTTGTCGCGGCCGGGTGCGGTCACGACGCCGACGTAGCGGCCGCCGTCTTTCCACACCGAGGCTTTCAGGGTCTCGCCGGGGAACACCACGCCCGCGAACCTCGCCCCATAGGAGCCCACCCTATTCGCATCCGCCTCCAGCACGGTATCGGTGAGCGCCTTGCACACCATGCCGTAGGTACACAGCCCGTGCAGGATCGGCCGGGGAAAGCCGGCCGCGGCGGCGAATCCAGGATCGGAATGCAGTGGATTACGATCGCCGCAGAGCCGGTAGAGCAGCGCCTGCTGCGGCAGCACCGGAATGTCGATCTCGAAGTCGGGTGCGCGTTCGGGTGCCGATACGGACGTCGATGGACCGCGTTCACCGCCGAAACCTCCCTCGCCGCGCGCAAAAATCGAACGCTTCACCGTCCACAGCAGATTGCCGGCCGGATCGGTGACCGTCGTCTCGTTAAAGATCACCGCGGCCTTGCCCTTGTCCCAGATATCGGTGATGCGGGTCACTGAGCGCGCCGAGCCATTCGGGGGCAGCGGGGCGGGCATACACACCGCTTCGCTGGCATGCAGAACTCGGCTTAACTCGATCTCGATCCCCGGGAAGCTGACCGTCGGCGCTTCGGTCATGTGGAACGTCGACGCGACGCTACTGAACGTCGGCAACACCTGCGGGGTGTTGTCGGTCAGGTAGCCCAGTTCGCGTGCATCCATCGGGTCGTGACCCGCACCTAAAGCCAGGTGGTAGAGCTGGACATCGC
Organism: Mycolicibacterium sp.; assembly: GCF_016462945.1. GTDB lineage: Bacteria > Actinomycetota > Actinomycetes > Mycobacteriales > Mycobacteriaceae > Mycobacterium. Next base: position 16,137 of record NZ_JAEMSG010000048.1, read on the forward strand.
TGCTGGACCAGGAGAACTCAATCGGGTCTAGTTCGGCGCCGAGAGCGACACCGAGATCGATGGGCATCTCAGCTGTTCCGCGCCCCGGACTGGACCGGCTCGGAAACCCCTGCCAGGTGCAGCGCAGCCAGATAACCGAAGGTCATCGCGGGGCCGATGGTGCCTCCCGGGCCCGGGTAGGTGTGGCCCATCACCGGCGAACTCACGTTCCCGGCCGCATACAGGCCCTCGATGACCGAGCCGTCGTCGCGTAGCGCCCGGCCGTGGACGTCGGTGCGGATGCCGCCCTTGGTGCCGAGGTCGCCGGGAACCATCTTCGCCGCATAGTACGGCGGATGCGTGAGCTCGCCGAGGTTCGGGTTGGGCTTGTTCCGCGGGTCGCCGTAGTAGCGGTCGTACGCGCTCTCGCCGCGATGGAAGTCCTCATCCACCCCGGAGCGCGCGAAGCCGTTGAATCGTTTGACGGTGTCGGTGAACGCCTGGGTGGGCAGTCCCGTGACGGTGGCCAACTCTTCCAGGGTGTCGGCCTTGACGATCACACCGGACTCCAGCCATTTCTTCGGAATCCGCTGTCCCGGTTGCAATCCCGCGAATATGAACCGATCCCGATACTGCTGGTCGAAAACCAGCCAGGCAGGAATGTTCTCACCGGGTCCGTCGCCCTGGCCGTACTCGCCGCCATACATGCGGTGGCACGCCTCGACGTACGGCATGGACTCATTCATGAACCGTTGGCCGGACATGTTGACGATGATGGATCCGGGGGAGTTCCGCTCGGACAGAGCGAACCACGGCGCTCCCTCCAGTGGCACCGTCGGACCCCACCAAGCGTCCTCCATCAATTCCAATGCGGCGCCGAGTTTTTCCGCCGCGGCAATCCCGTCGCCGGTGTTGGCCTTGGCGCCGACCGTCCAGTCGGTGGTGATGGGCCCGCGCTGGTACTTCACCCGCATCTGTTCGTTGTGCTCGAATCCGCCGCTGCCGAGGATCACTCCACGGCGGACCCGGATCAGGGTGGGATCAGCCGCCTCCGGACCGGTCATATCTCGCACATAGACGCCCCGGACGACGCCGTCTTCGTAGTAGAGGTCGGTGAGTGCGGTATTCAGCAGAACCGGAACGCCCGCGTCCTGCAGTCCGATTCGTAGCGGAGCGATCAGTGCCCGGCCCATACCCACGAGATTTTTGCCCCGCATTCCGGCCCACACGCTTCGGACACCGACTTTCACGCTGCGCAGCACTCCGCGCGGATGGCGCTTAAGCTGATTCAGTCGCACGTAGTCCTGTTGCATGACAACAACATTGAGCGGCACCTTCCCGTAGGCAGGTTCTAGCCCGGGCATATCCGGGCCAAGCTTCTTGGCGTCGAAAGGCTTCGGTTCGATCGAGCGTCCGCCGGGTCGGCCGCCGGGGGTCTCGGGGTAGTAATCGGAGTAACCCGGCACCCAGCACATCTCCAGAGGTGTGTTCTGTAAGACGAATGACAGCATCTCCGGAGCGCGGTCCAGATAGGTGTCGATACGTTCGGGCGCGACGACGTCGCCGATGATGGTGTGCAGATAGGTGCGAGCGGCGTCGGCGGTGTCGGTCACGCCGTCGCGCTTGAGGATCTCGTTGTTCGGGATCCACACGCCGCCGCCCGACCGTGCCGTCGATCCGCCGAAGTGCGGCGCCTTCTCGATCACTACTGCGGAAAGACCCTGGTGAGCGGCGGTGAGCGCGGCCACCATTCCTGCGGCGCCACTGCCGACGACGATGACGTCGTATTCCTGAACTGTCATACTAGAACACGTTATAGAATTACCCCGCCCGGGCGCTACTGGCCAACCGGGCAATTATCACCGACGCCGGAACCGGCCGGACGACGATGGGACCTGCGGAATGCTCAGCGCTGCTACCCGTGCCGAACTTGCCGCAGACTTGGCCGAGGCTGAACGGACCCGGGTCCCGATGAGCCCGCTGATTGTCGCGCACCCGGGTATCGACGTTGTCGACGCCTACGAGATCCAACTGATCAACATCCGGCAGCGAATCGCCGAGGGTGCGGTGGTGGTGGGCCACAAGGTTGGCCTCTCATCTGAGGCGATGCAGAAGATGATGGGGGTCGACGAGCCCGACTACGGCCACCTACTCGCCGATATGGAGGTTTTCGAAGACGTCCCGGTGCCCGCGGCGAAGTACCTCTTCCCGCGAGTGGAAGTCGAGGTCGGATTCCTCCTCGCCGAGGACCTCCCGGGCGCGGGCTGCACCGAGGACGACGTACTGGCCGCGACCGCGGCGTACGCCCCGTCGATCGAACTCATCGACACCCGAATCAAGGACTGGAAGATCGCACTGTGCGACACCATCGCCGACAACGCCTCGTCGGCCGGATTCGTGCTGGGGCAGCAACGGGTGTCACCGAAGGACATCGACATCACGGCCATCGATGCGGTGTTGACCCGAAACGGTGAGGTGGTGGCCGAGGGCCGTAGCGACGCCGTGCTCGGCAATCCCGTCACCGCCGTGGCGTGGCTGGCCCGCAAGGTGAACAGCTTTGGAGTCCGGTTGCGAGCCGGTGACATCGTGCTGCCCGGTTCGTGCACCCGGGCCATCGACGCCCGCCCGGGCGATCAGTTCGTGGCAGATTTCGCCGGCTTGGGCTCGGTCCGATTGTCCTTCGAATAGGGGAAGATCCATGGGTTCGAACAAAAAATCGGTCGCTATCGTTGGCTCGGGCAATATCAGCACCGACCTGTTGTACAAGCTGCTGCGTTCGGAGTGGCTTGAACCCCGGTGGATGATCGGGATCGACCCGGACAGCGAAGGCCTGGCTCGGGCTCGCAAGCTGGGACTTGAGACCAGTCACGAAGGTGTGGATTGGCTGCTGGCCCAGGCGGTGATTCCGGACATGGTGTTCGAGGCGACGTCGGCCTACGTGCACCGGGCGGCGGCCCCCCGTTACGCCGAGGCCGGCATCACCGCCATCGACCTCACACCCGCCGCGATCGGCCCGGGTGTGGTGCCGCCCGCGAACTTGCGCAAACACCTCGACGCGCCGAACGTCAACATGGTCACCTGCGGCGGCCAGGCGACCATCCCCATTGTCTACGCGGTGTGCCGCGCGGTCGCCGAACAGGGCGGTGCCGTGCCGTACGCCGAGATCGTGGCATCAGTGGCGTCGGTGTCAGCCGGACCCGGAACCCGGGCCAATATCGATGAATTCACCAAGACCACGGCCAGGGGCGTGGAAGCCATCGGGGGCGCCAACCGCGGCAAGGCGATCATCATCCTCAACCCGGCCGACCCGCCGATGATCATGCGCGACACCATCTTCTGTGCGATCCCGGAGGATGCCGACACCGATGGGATCGCGGCGTCCATCCGAGACGTCGTCGCCGAGGTGCAGACCTACGTACCCGGTTACCGGATGCTCAACGAACCGCAGTTCGACGCTCCGTCGCTGAACTCGGGAGGCTACGCCATGGTGACAACGTTCGTCGAGGTTGAGGGGGCAGGGGATTATCTGCCCCCATACGCCGGCAACCTGGACATCATGACGGCCGCGGCCACGAAGGTCGGCGAGGAGATTGCCAAGCAGGCCGCGGTCATCTCGGGGGGCGCACGATGAGCGAGCACGTCTGGGATATCCGGATCACCGATACGTCACTGCGCGACGGCTCGCATCACAAGCGCCATCAGTTCACCCTGGAGGAGGTTGGTGCGATCGTCGCCGCCCTGGACGGCGCCGGGGTACCGGTGATCGAGGTGACCCACGGCGATGGTCTTGGTGGTTCCAGTTTCAACTACGGCTTCTCCAAAACGCCCGAACAGGAACTGATCAAACTTGCCGCCGCGACCGCCAAAGAGGCCAAGATCGCTTTCCTGATGCTGCCGGGTGTGGGAACCAAGGAGGACATCAAGGAGGCTCAAGCCAACGGCGGATCAATCTGCCGGATCGCCACCCACTGCACCGAGGCCGACGTGTCCATCCAACACTTCGGTCTGGCCCGGGAATTGGGTCTGGAGACGGTGGGCTTCCTGATGATGAGCCACACGATTCCGCCGGAGAAGTTGGCCAAACAGGCTCGGATCATGGCCGACGCCGGATGCCAGTGCGTCTACGTGGTCGACTCGGCAGGCGCGCTGGTGCTCGGCGATGTCGCCGATCGGGTCTCGGCGTTGGTGGCCGAACTCGGTGACGACGCCGAGGTGGGTTTCCACGGGCACGAAAATCTCGGACTCGGGGTTGCCAATTCGGTGGAGGCGGTGCGGGCCGGAGCCAAGCAGATCGACGGAAGCGTCCGGCGCTTCGGTGCCGGTGCGGGCAATGCTCCGGTTGAGGCGCTGATTGCGGTATTCGACAAGATCGGCGTCAAGACCGGCATCGATTTCTTCGATATCGCCGACGCCGCCGAGGAAGTCGTCGCCCCGGCCATGCCGACCGAATGCCTGCTGGACCGCAACGCGCTGATCATGGGGTACTCCGGGGTGTACTCCAGCTTCCTTAAGCACGCCGTTCGCCAGGGGGAGCGCTACGGGGTGCCAGCACATCAATTGCTGCACCGCGCCGGGCAACGCAAGCTGATCGGCGGCCAGGAGGACCAGTTGATCGACATCGCCCTAGAGATC
>NZ_JAEMSG010000211.1 GCF_016462945.1 Mycolicibacterium sp.
CCACACGCGACGCGCCCGCGGCCGCAGCGGCGCCACGATCGAGCAGAATCTCGGCGATTTTCTCGGCGTTGGGGTGCAGGCCCTCACCGAAGAGCGCCTTCATCTGAGGCTCGCTAACCTCCGAACCCTCAGCCACCGTCCAGTACTCGGCGACCAACGGATCCCCCGGATCTCGGCCCACTGGTTGGCCCAAGGACGCCAGTCCGCCGCCCATCCATCGCCCCGGCGTCTCCCCCTTGGAGGAGTAGTAGTCGGCCAAAGACGTCCGGCCTCGGCGGGTGTCATCCAACGCCACCACTTGCCGGATCAGGTACTCATATCCATGACCGGCAGTGAGCTTGTGCAGAGTCATCAACTCGACATCACCAACTCTCGATTTCAGGCGATGCTAACCCGTGACCTGTTTGCAAGAGGTGTGCTATGGATTTTGTGGAATAGGTTGGGGAGCAGAGGGATTGATAGGGAAGGAGCGGGATGAATGGCTAGAGGTTGAAATGTAGTGAAAGAAGGGACGGTGCTGCAAGTGATGAGTGAAAGCTTTAGCGTGGAGTGCTATGGCGTATACGAATGCGACAAGAAGAACGCGCGCGGCCATTCGAGAAGCCGCGCTCGCTTCGCGGCGCGGGAAACTCGACGAGGCGCGGGCGAACCTGCGTGATCTCAACAGCTTCTTCGATGCCGCCCAGCAACTCGTCTCAGTCGACTTATGGCTTGACTCACAGCTTGCCGACCTTCACGCCCGGGCCGAAACGCGACGCACCACGTGCCGCGCCAAGGCCGGTGCGGCGCTTGCCGACATGCGCGACCGTGGCCTGACGTTCGGCGAGATCGCGCGGATGTCCGGCATACCCGAGGAGACCCTGCGCGGCTACACGGACGAAACGAGCTAGGACACGGCACCGTGTGCCAGTGGACGGCCCATAGTGACGGATCGGGGGGCCTCAGCTCCGTTCGATACGGGTTCCAACGGGTCGGGTGTCGGTGCCGGTGCCGACGATCCCGGCCGATGCCCCTTACTAGCCGAAGTGGGTTGGGTTCCGGTCGATCTGCTTCCGCGACGGCGAGGAGGTCGAGCTGGGCAGCCGCAACGAGCGGCCCCGCACCGGGACCCATACCCCGCAGGGGTACAGCATTGTTACTGTGCTGCGCGTGAACCCCACACGCTCCGTCGCGACGAACTCAACCCCTTCATGGACTGTCGGAAATGGGCGGGTCGTGGAAACGAAGGTGTATGCCCGGATCGCCGCGTTGTTCGTCGTGTGCGCACTAAGCGCAGCGGTCTCCGCCTGCTCGAATCCGCAATCCCCCTCCCCTGACGCGGGTGGCGCTACGTCGGCGCCGGTGCCCCTTGATGCTCCGCTCACCCATCTGCATGGCCTCCACGTCGCGAACAAAGAAACGTTGCTTGCCGGAACGCACAGCGGATTGTTCTCGATCGACGTCGCGACAGGCGCGACGGCGCGGGTTGGTGAGTCCGACGACGACTTCATGGGGTTGGCCGGTGCCGCCGGCACTGACAACCTGGTGTCGTCCGGGCACCCAGGCCCGTCCAGTGGCGCGCCGAACCCACTCGGTTTCCGCGCTAGCAGCGATGGCGGCCAGACGTGGACGACCCGGTCTCTGTCCGGAATGACTGACTTCCACGTCCTGGCCACCGACGGCCGCATCGTCGTCGGTTCCGGCGGTCGGGGCCTGCAGATTTCCAACGATGGCGGCGTCACGTGGACCCCGGGCGCCGATGTGGCAGTGGGGTCGCTGACCGTCACGCAGTCAGGGGTGTGG
>NZ_JAEMSG010000212.1 GCF_016462945.1 Mycolicibacterium sp.
CACGGCCCAACACCAACAGTCGATTCGATGAACAACTTGCACGCCACACCAACCACCCCGTGCACCCACCCGACCTACGTTGTGCGGCGGCTAGATGCCGGCGGGACGACAGTTCAGAGGACAGTTGCCGCCCGAATCGCGGATTCACTCGACAAGCCAAAATGACGGCCAGGAACAACGTCAGCTGTCAAGGTCGGGCCGCCTGCGGGCCGCGACATCAGATATCCGAACACGATCAGAACCACCCCAGCGGCCGCCAGCAACATCCACGTCGTGCCCAACCGGTCGGCCAGCAAGCCGAGGCCGATTGCGCCGAGCGCGCACCCGCCATTGACGATGACGCTCAACACGCCCATGGACCGCCCGCGCATCTCGAACGGAACTCCGACAGTAGCGGTCGACACTCCCCCGACATAGACAAACTCCCTACCGAATCCGATCAGCATCGCCGCCAGCAGGCCCACCATGATGCTGGTGCCGGTCCAACTGCCCATGCTGCGGGCTGCCCTGTTGATGTAACACGGCACGACTCTCACGCCGCACAACGTCAGCCCCATTCGGGGCGGGTCTATATGGACATAACGCGCGTGCGGCAAGGTGCATGGCGAGGCCTAGCCTGTTGGAACTGTCTCGCGCATTCGGCTAGCGTCGAGCATTTTCCCGAGGTATGCCGCTACGAAAAGAGTCGCCGTAGCGCTCCCGAGCAGCGTCCACTTCATGCCCAGTCCGTCGTGCAATAGACCGAGACCGACCGCGCCGACGGCAGTGGAGCCGCTCACCAGGAGGAAGAACAGGCCCATTGTCCGGCCACGCAGTTCTGATGGAACTTCGACGGCGACGGTGAACTCTCCCCCTACGTACACAATCTCCCAACCGAACCCGATCAGCACCGCGGCAAACAGATCCACAACGATCCCATGATTGGGTGTCAGGGCCATTGCGACGGATCCCGAGGACGCAAAAAGCAGTCCCATCTGCATAAGCCGATGGTGAGGCATGCGCGCGCGAACACGGCCGATGATGGGGTTGGCCAGCAGCGCCCCCACGCCGATCGCCCCGAGGAGCAACCCGACGGACTTTGCCGTCAGCCCGTGCTCTTTGGCGACTACCGGCATCAACTGCTCCACGGGGGCCACGAGCAGAAAGAATGCCGCGACCGCGATCCCCGCAATCATTACGCGTTGCATCGTCCGGATTTGTTGAACTCCGCCGGTAGTGACGCGGTGCCGCGCCCCGGTAGCCCGGATGGTGTCGGACTGCAGTTGCGTTCCAGCCAGGGCGGCGCCGACGATCACGAACGAGGCTGCGTTGATGGCAAACGCCACACCCACGCCGGTCCAATGCACGACGAAACCGCCCAATGTAGCGCCCAAAAGCCGGGTGACGTTGTAACTCATCGACATGAGTGCGACCGCCGAGCGCCGACATTCCACCGGAACCGTGGCCGGCCCGATGAGGCTGATGACCGGCTGGTTCAGGCTGCCAGGGATCGCCCCGACGAAAACCAGCGCATACAGCCACCCGAGGGTCAGATCACCGGTGAAATCCATTGCCGCCATGAGACCGGGCGGGATGGCAGTCAATAAACTCAGAACGATCGCGAGACGCCGTGCGTCGAAGCGGTCGAGAAGAAGACCTCCGACCGGGCCACCAAAGATCGAAGGTCCAAGCGCGAGGATAGCCAAGATACCGACGGCCGCGGCGCTGTCGGAGAGCGTGTAGGCGAACCACGTGGCCGCGACGATCTGCATGAAGCCCCC
>NZ_JAEMSG010000049.1:0-19837 GCF_016462945.1 Mycolicibacterium sp.
CCTCGGTCAGTCCGGTGACCAGGATGGTGTCGTCGATATCGGAGATCACCAGGAACGGAGCCTTGAGCGACGGTTTGATCACCCGTCCGGTGCCTGATGCCGATTCGCCACCCTCGATAGGGGTGATGATCGCGTAAGCCTCGTGCCAGCCGGCCCGCAGATTCGGCACCGGCAGCGAGAAATTCGCGAAGCCGTGGTCATCGGTGACCTCGGTGGCGGTGTGCTTGCCGATACGTAGTTCGACGTGCGTGCCGACGATGGCCAGCGCGGCGTGGCGGCGCAGATTGGTCTGGGCGATCTCCCAGAACGGGATGCGGCTGTCGCCTGGCAGTTCGGGTGACTCGATGACGCGTACCCGGACTTTTGCGACGCCGTCGGCCACGAAGCCGCGGTAGACCACGACGTGGATGCCCCGAAACGCCCCGGACTTCATCTTGGATTCCCGGCGGAGTTTGGTCAGTGTGCTCTCGATCCCGGCCACCACGGCGGCGGTCTCCGGGCTGCGCAGTTTCGCATTCAGCTCCGCAGCGATCCGGCGGGGGAGGCGGGGCATGTGCTCAGCATGGCAAATACCTGCGGGGTGCGTCGAACGGCCAGGTGAAACGTGGCTCGGGCTACCATCAACGGAGTGGTGAGCGTCGGAGGCAACCAGTGAATTCGGATGCGGTGTGCCGCTCTGGGCGTTTCCTCGCCGGCCTGACCCGCGTGCTGTTGGCCCTGGTTGCGGTGTTGGCCATTCCGCTTGGACTGCCTGCTTCGGCGCAGGCCGACACCGGTCCGGACACGGTGACCGTTGGGGTCTTCATTAACGATCTTCAGGATATCGACCTGGCGTCGGAGAACTTCACCGTGGATTTCTATGTGTGGATGCGCTGGAAGAACCCGAAGATCGACCCGTCGCTCACGATCGAGGCGATGAACTCCGAGGGAACCCAGAACACCACGTCCTCGGCGACCGGTGGAGTCTCGGGTGAACCGCTCTATGACGCACCGCTTGATATGCCGGATGGATCCAAGTATCAGGTGTTGCGTTACCAGGGTGTGTTCAGCAGAAAGATGAACCTGGAGAAGTATCCGTTCGACACCCAGGTTCTTGAGATGGTGTTTGAGGACAAGCGCAAGAACGCGTCCGTGATCGAATTCGTTCCTGACACCACCCCCGTCACCATCAACGACGGCGGTGCGATGTCAATCCCCGGTTACGTGTTGGGCAAGCCGTCGCTGATCGTTGTGCCGCACAAGTACCCGACGAACTTCGGGGATATCTCGGCCAATGCCAGCACGCCCTATTCCCGGGTGATCGTCGCGCTCCCGGTGACCCGAGACGTGTTGCCCTACCTGGTGAAGATCGTGCTGCCGATCTTCATCGTCATCCTGATCACCTCGCTGATCTACCTGCTGCCGGCCCGATTAGAGGATGCCCGCGCCGGAATCGGTATCACCGCGATGCTGACCATCGTGGCCCTGCAGTGGACGACGGATGCCAGCCTGCCCTCGGTCGAATACCTGACGATGCTGGATCTGGTGTACATCGTCTCGATGATCTACATTTTGGCGTCAATGGCCTATACGGTGCTGGCGAGTCGCCGCAACCGGGCGGAGATGGCTCAGGCCCTGACGGCGAAACTGGATCGGCGGGTGGGCATCATCTCACTGGTGGCCTATCTGGCGATCCTCGGCATAACGCTGGCCTACTACCTGAGTCAGCACTACAACGTTCTCGACCAATACCTGTAGTGCCGGGCTATCTGGACACCCCATGGCCGGCTGAGGATGGTGGGCCCGCACGGCTGCAGGCGCCCAATGGTGGCCTGGGACTGGGGTTGCGGCCCGGCGAACTTCTTCAGGCCACTGCGGTGACGCGGGTGATGTCCACCATGACCGTGCTGGGCGCACCCGGTGAGGTGTATCTCCTGACACATTCGGCGCTGCGGGCGCGAGTGGGGTTGCCGACGTCGTCGCGGGTGATGCTGATCGATCCGGTGACGCTGGTACCGAAGGCGAAGTCACCGCGACTACCCGGTGGCCCGATGTGGCCGGGCGGTCTGGCGCTGCACGCCAATGGCGATCTGTATGTGGTCTACGGGCGCTGGGCACATCGTCTGGCGCGGGACTGCAGTCTGACGGAATCGGTGAAGCTGCCCATTGATCTGCCATACAACAGCTTTGTGGTGCTTGATAACGGACTGATCGTGACGAAGAACATCTCCGACAGCCGTCCTGCCCGGCTGTCTGTTCTGAGTCCGGACCCGCTGGGGTCCGCCTGCGCCGATATCGAGTGCCCCGAGCCGGCGATCGCGCGTCTGAGTGCGGTGGGAAACACGCTCTATGTGGTCGGCGTACAGAGCATTTTCCGCTTCGACTGGGACGAGGCGGCACAGACACTCGTGCGTGATGCCGGTTGGCGCTATGACTACGCGACCGGTACCGCGCAAACCTACGGCTGGGATGTGGTGTTGGGGCTGGGGAACGCCTGGTTCATGGACAACGGTAAACACCGGTATCTGCGGTCCATGGTCGGGCGGGGAGTGAGCCCTACCGCGAATCGGCTGATCCGGGTGAACCTGTCCGACTCAAAAGACTCTGATGCCGTGGAGGTTTCCGGCATCCCGGGCGGAACCATCACCAACCCACCACTGGTGGATGAGTCGCGACGCATTGTGGTGGGGTACGACTCGGCGAACCGCGTGCTTCAGGGGTGGATATTCGTCGCCAACGAGCTGAAGCCGCTATGGCGTAAAAACGATTTCGGCGCCGCCAGCCACATGATCTGTCTGCCGGACAGCGGGGAGATCGTGACCAATGACTTCGGTCGCGGTGGCGAACACGTGGTGGTGCTCAATATCGAGACCGGCGCGGAGAAGGGCCGCGCACGAATCGGGGGATTCACCCAGGGCGTGGTGTTTCCGTCGCCGGGATGGTCGCGGGATATCTACTGGAGCGCCATGACCCGCTTCGGGCGGGTTTACATCGGCTGACGGAGGAATTCCACGCCGGAGTGCGCAGGCAGTTGGACCAGTTGACCGTCGGGCCGCCACCGAGGGTGGCGCCGGCGAGCATGCTGACGTTCATCTCGGTGGTGGTTGTCACGCCCCCGCGCCAGAACATCTGTTGCAAAGATGGCAACTCCAGGCCGGTGAAATCGGCCTCGTTGTAATTGCCGCCCGCCTCGAGCACCACCACGTCGAGACCGGCCTGGGCGAGCACACCCGCGATCAGACCGCCGCCCGCCCAGAGCCGACCACACACACGTCGGCGGCAAGCACCGCATCCGGACCAGGCGGTACGACCGTGGGCAGCGGGTCGCGGCCCCCGGGATTGACCTGTGGTGGCCCGTCGTACCCGAAGCCCTGCCAGATCGGGTTCACTCCGGTCGTCGGGTCCGGGGCGCAGTAGGCCAATGCCAGCGTCAGCGATGTCAGCGCGTTCACCCCGGCAGCGGGGGCGGCGCCCAGGTCACTTCCGCTGGCGGCCCAAAACCCGGTGGGATCCGCCTCACAGGGCAACGCCGGGACGGCGGTGTCGGCCAGGGCGCGCAGCACGTCGCGGTGATTCGCGGTGCGTTGCGATGTCATCGTTCGCGCTTCTGTGCGGTGTGCCAACGCCGACCGTACTCGCGTGCCGGTGCTAACGCAGCGAATTAAAGTAGGCATTCGGTTACCGCACTGCCAGTAAATTATCAACGGAGTCAGAAATCTGGCGAAGATCTGCGCACTCCGGTATCGGGACGGGTTGGTCTGTTAGATTACGACGGATTCACCCGTTCTCGCCACACCTACGACGAGGGAATGATCATGGACGACCGCGACCCGACTGAACCGACCGCAGACGAGACCACCGGCGGTCGCGGCAAGCTCTCGAGGCGCAAGATCCTGGGCGGTATGGCCGCCGGCGTGGGAGCGGCCGCGGCAGGCGCTTTCGCCGCCGGGTGCGATTCCAAGGGCGGAAGCAATGCCTCCGGTGATGGTCCGCCCGGCTACGGCACCGGTATCAATGAAGGCTTCGACGGCAAGATCGAGCTCGACGTCCGGGACTCGACGCCGGACTGGAAACCGTTCGAACTGAAGAAGGCGCCCGAGGGCGCGCCCAACATTCTGGTGGTGCTCTACGACGACACCGGTCTGGCGGCTTGGTCACCCTATGGCGGCCGGATCGAGATGCCGGTCATGCAACGGCTGGCCGATAACGGATTGATGTACTCGCAGTGGCATACCACCGCGCTGTGCTCGCCCACCCGGTCGTGCTTCCTCACCGGCCGCAGTCAGCACGTGAACCGCTCCGGGTCAATTACCGAGGGCTCCAACGGTTTTCCGGGTATGGCCGCACGACTGCCCGCGCAGTGCGCCACCATCGGTCAGGTGCTGCAGGACAACGGCTACAGCACATTCTGGATCGGCAAGAACCACAACGTGCCCGAGGAGGACGTCTCCAGTGGCGGCAGCAAGTCGGAGTGGCCGCTACAGAAGGGTTTTGACCGCTTCTACGGGTTCCTCGGCGGCGAGACCAACCAGTGGTACCCCGACCTGGTCGAGGACAACCGGTTCGTCGAGCAGCCGTACAGCCCCGAAGAGGGGTACCACCTCTCCAAAGACCTCACCGACAACGCGATCCGGATGCTTCGCGACCAGAGGTCGTCCAACCCGTCCAAGCCCTGGTACATGTGGTTCTGCCCCGGTGCCAACCATGCTCCGCATCAGGCACCGCAGGAGTACATCGACAAATACAAGGGGAAGTTCGACGACGGCTACGAGGCTTACCGGGACTGGGTGCTGCCGCGGATGATCGACAAGGGCGTGTTGCCCGCAGGTACCAAGATGACGCCGATCAACCCTTTGCCCGAGGATATTGCGAAAACGGCGCCCAATGATGCGGTGCGGCCGTGGGATTCGCTCAATGCCGATGAGAAGAAGTTGTTCTCCCGACTTGCCGAGGTGTACGCGGGGTTCTCCGAGTACACCGATGCCCAGGTCGGGCGGATCGTCGACTATCTGGAGCAGACCGGGCAGTTGGAGAACACGATCATCTTCTACTGTGCCGACAACGGCGCCTCCGGCGAGGGTTCACCCAACGGATCAGTCAATGAGAACAAGTTCTTCAACGGCTATCCCGACGAACTGTCGGAAAATATGAAGTACATCGACACCCTGGGCAGCCCGGACACCTACGAGCATTACCCCACCGGCTGGGCGACGGCTTTCTCCACCCCGTTCCAGATGTTCAAGCGCTACGCGCAGTTCTCCGGCGGCACCTGCGATCCGATGATCATCTCCTGGCCGAAGGGCATGAAGGCCAAAGGTCAGGTCCGCGACCAGTATCACCACGCCACCGATGTCGCGGCGACGGTTCTCGATGTGGCCGGACTGGAGATGCCCAAGGAATACAAGGGCATCAAGCAGTACCCGCTCAACGGCGTGTCGATGCGCTACAGCTTCGACGATCCGAATGCCGCCACCACCCGCAAGCGGCAGTACTTCGCCATGCTGGGTACCCGTGGCATCTGGCAGGACGGCTGGAAGGCCGCCGCACTGCACGCGCCGATCAGCAACCAGGGTCACTTCGATCAAGACCGCTGGGAGCTCTATCACGTCGCCGAGGACCGCTCGGAGTCCACGAATGTCGCCGATCAGTACCCGGACAAGCTCAAAGAGCTCATCAAAGCCTGGGACAACGAAGCCAGAGACAACTTCGTCCTGCCTCTCGACGACCGCTCGGCCGTCGAGCAGGCCGGCACCCCGCGGCCCCAGGCCGAACCTCCGCGCAACCGCTATCTGTACTACCCGGATACCGCGCCGGTGCCCGAGGGTGTCGCGGTCAACATCCGGGGCAAGTCCTACAAGGTCGTCGGTACCGTCGATCTGGCGGCGAATGCCCAGGGCGTGATCTTCGCGCACGGCTCCCGGTTCGGTGGGCACACCCTGTTCATCTCCGGCGGCCGGCTGCACTACGTCTACAACTTTCTCGGCATCAAGCCGGAGCAGGATTTCGTCTCCCCGCCACTGACGCCGGGAAAGCATGCGCTCGGTATGGAGTTCAAGCGCGAGAAGGCCGGCGAGCACGGCGAGTCACTGGGCACCACAACGCTTTTCGTCGATGGTAAACCGGTGGTCAGCGGACCGATGCGGGCCCAGATCGGTAAGTTCACGTTGGCTGGCGATGGTTTGTGCGTGGGCTATGACAGTGGCGATAATGTCTCCGCGCAGTACAAGAATCCTGGCACGTTCAGCGGCGGCACAATCCAGACCGTCGCCTTCGATGTCAGCGAGGACGCCTATGTCAACCTGCAACGGGATGCGGAAGCGGACTTCGCGACGGATTGATACCGAACTTCGTGACGTTGCATCCGCTGTGAGGACTGACTGTGCGTTTTGGGGGTGGTCTTGCCGGACCCCTCATCACCGGCAAGGCCACCCCCGAAGCGCACAGTCCCGCCCTAGACGGCGCAGGGATGTACGCGGACCGGGGCGTTAGGAGAAGCCGGAGTCTCCGCTCTGGGAACGGTGCGGCGTTCCGGAAAAGTGAGTCCGGCTGAATGCAATGGCATGGAATACCCCTAGGAATGAGCCGAAACCAGATTGCTCACCGGGGGCTGGGGAAAGCCTTGCCCCTACCACACTACAGTCGGCGGAGCGAAAATGGGGACGAACTTTATCGACCCGGGTGCCGAACGGCTACGTCTGCTCCTGCTCGAGGATCGCAGTCGTATCGGCGTTGTCCACCACCGCACGGGCGACATCGGCGAGACGTTGCTGAGTCTTGCGAGCGTGGGCCCGAAGCAACACGAACGCTCGGTCCATATCGATGGAACCGCGCTCGGCAAGTACGCCCTTGGCCTGTTCGATGGTCACCCTGCTATTCAGGGCGCCCTGGAGTTGCTGGCTGATCAGATGCGAGTGGGTCAGGGTTCGCTGGTGCAGTATCCCGACGGTGGCAACGTCGGCGAGGGCTTGGCCGACGGAAACATCGGTGGGTGACATGGCACCGACCTCGGTCCGGAATAGGTTCAGGGCGCCCAGGCGATCGTTGCGCAGCCGCAACGGCAGGGCCGACACCGACCGGTATTGGTACTCGGCGGCCTGCTGTGCGAAGGCCGGCCAACGCTGCGGCTCGAGATTCAGATCCTCGACCAGGACCTGTTGACCGGTGCGGTAGGCGACCAGGCATGGTCCGGCGTCGGCTTGCACTTGGAGTAGCTCCAGCAGCCTAATCTCCTCGCTGCTTGATGCGAGAACGTGAAGTTCGCCGTGAACGTCGCCGATCAGGAGACCGGCCGCGGCGATGGGTAGCAGGGCCATCGAGCTCTCAATGAGTTGCTGGGAGAGTTCGATGGGGTCATAGTCGGCCACAAGCGTGTCAGCCAAGCCGACGAACGCCTGTGCTAAACGCCCGTAGTCATCCACGGCAATCCTCCTGCGATAAATAGTCCCACACCCGAGGCGGTAGTAGGGATGTTGGGGGGCACATCATGGGTGTGCCGTGGGATAGGAGGCGGTGGCCTCGCCCGAATCGGGGTCGAACCTCAGCCGCCGGCCCACCACATCGCCGGCAACGTCTCTGAGGGATTGGCGATTTCCGAATGCGAAGGCCTGAAGCCGAACATAGGCAGACCGGGCGTCGATGCGAAGCTGCTCCATCAAAATCCCGGTGGCCTGATGGACTTCACGGGTGCCCGGGGGCTGATTCCACCACGGGCCCAGGGATTCCGGAATCCGGCCGCCCGGACCGACCGCGAGAAGGACCGAGGTGAGCAGTTCGGAGACTGCGACGGCATCGGCGAAATCGGGTCCCTCAAGGAACTCCCCGGGGCCGCAGTAGAGATCCAACACACCTACCCTGATAGCACCGACCTGCAGTGGAAGCGCATACATGGCTCCAATGCCGGTCCCGGCGATCTCCGGGACGAATACTGGCCAGCGTCCATCGGCTTGCGCGAGGCTGACCAGCGAGACCGGACCGCCACTGGCCACGGCATCGAATCCGGGCCCCTCGCCCAGCGTGACCTGCGTCCACTCCACCTGCTCGGCGATCTGGTCGGTGGCGGAAAGCACTTCCAAGCCGTGGCCGTTGACGGATATCGCGATGGCGGCCCGTCGTACCGGCAGGGCCAGCACGCATGCGGCGCATAGTCGTTCCGCGCCGTTGGCGCGATCGGGCACTCGTTCGACGGCGGCCAGAAACCTCGCCTTGGCGTCCATCGAATCGGGAGTGGTCATGGCACGGTCATCGGCACATCCCCGCCCCCCGGCTACTCACGAATCAGTAAAATCCTCTGCGCCGCATGATGATAATGATTGCAGTACAGATAACGGACTTTAGACTGCTGGCTTCAGTTCTTGGGCATTTGTCCGGGGGTGAAACTCATCGGCGCTCGCGTGACGTTCATACGCGGACCGTCGGAGTTATTCGTATCGACCACACGTGGCGCCGGCGGTGGCGGAGGCGCATCCGCTGATGCCGTCGGATCCGCTGCCGGTGGGGGTTCAGTCTCGGTTTCCGCCTGTGCCGCCGGTGACGGTGTCGCGGCGATGACCGCCGTTTCGGTCGCCGGCGCAACGGGCGCCGGGTTGATGCTGCGGAGTTGTCTGGTCTGGTTGAAGTCGGCGTTGCTGAGGGTCACGAGCAATGCGGTGGCCACCACCAGGGCGGCCGCAGCCGCGGTGATCATTGCGAGCAGCGCCTTGCTGTTGCGGTACCAGGGCGGCTTGGGGGGTGCAGCCGCCGCCTCACTCCAGTAGCGGGCCCAGCCGGGGCGGAGGTCATCGGTAAACCATGCGCCGAGGTCCTCATAGGGCATGGCCTCACGCTCGGTCATAGCAGCCGATCTTAAACCGCGGCGCCGCACCTCCGGGCCGGGTTGGCGAATCGAGCCTGCCTATGTTGGAAAATGCCGCGTGGGGATTGGTTCGGCTCTGCCGCACGGAACCGTCGTCCTTGGTGATCTCGACCCGGTCGGGCTGGGTTGCCGTTCTGTCCGGCGCTCCTCGTCGCTCTCTGGTTAATGATGTGATTACGCGGTTGTGAGTTCGTCGATAAGAGCCTGGACCCGAGCCTTGATCTCATCGCGGATCGGGCGAACCGCCCCGATTCCCTTACCGGCCGGATCGGGCAACTCCCAATCCCGGTAGCGCACGCCCGGGAACACCGGACAGGTGTCCCCGCAGCCCATCGTGATGACGACGTCGGAGATTTCGACCGCATCAGGGGTGAGGATCTTCGGTGACTGGTCCGAGATGTCGATGCCGACTTCGGCCATCGCCTCGACGGCAACCGGGTTGATGCTCGCGGCCGGCGCGCTGCCGGCCGAGCGGACCTCGATCGCATCACCGGCCAAATGAGTGAGGAATCCGGCGGCCATCTGTGAGCGTCCGGCGTTGTGAACGCAGACGAACAGTATGCTGGGCCTTATCATGACTCCCGCTGTGCCAGTGCAGGTTTCGAAGCGAATCGCCGACGTAATGCCAGTGACACGTACACCAGGGCGACCAGAACCGGCACTTCGATCAGGGGGCCGACGACACCGGCGAGCGCCTGCCCGGAGGTGGCGCCGAAGGTGGCGATGGCAACCGCGATGGCCAACTCGAAGTTATTGCCCGCTGCGGTGAAGGCCAGGGTGGTGGTGCGCGCATACCCCAATCCGATGGCGGCGCCCAGCGCATAGCCGCTGCCCCACATGACCGCGAAGTACGCCAGCAGCGGCAGAGCGATCCGGGCCACGTCCCACGGGTGGGAGGTGACCTGCCGTCCTTGCAACGCGAACAGGATCACGATGGTGAACAGCAGGCCGTACAACGCCCAGGGGCCGATCGTGGGCAGGAACGTCGACTCGTACCACGCACGGCCCCTGAGCTTTTCGCCGTAGCGGCGAGTGAGGAAGCCCGCAACTAAGGGTATGCCGAGGAAGATCAGCACTGACTTGGCGATCTGCCAGGTTGAGAAATCGATCGTCGTCTGTTTCAAGCCAAGCCAGCTCGGCAGCACCGAGAGGTAGAACCAGGCCAGCGCGGCGAAGAACAGCACCTGAATGACGGAGTTGATCGCCACCAGGACGGCAGCGGCCTCCCTGTCACCACTGGCGAGGTCATTCCAGATGATGACCATCGCGATGCACGGTGCCAGGCCCACGATGATGATCCCGGTGCGGTACTCCGGCAGATCTGGCAGGAAAGTCCACGCGAGAGTGAACATCAGCGCCGGGCCGATCAACCAGACCAGGACCAGCGAGCTCATCAGGAGCTTGTGATCGCCGGTGACGGAGTCCAGTCGGTCATAGCGAACCTTGGCCAGCACCGGGTACATCATCACCAGAAGGCCCAGTGCGATGGGCAGCGAGACCCCGTCGACCTGCACCGCCGACACCACACCGGACAGTCCCGGGATCATCCGGCCGAGCAGCAGGCCGGCCGCCATCGCGATCCCGATCCAGATTGGCAGGAAGCGGTCGAGTGTGGAGAGTCGGGCCAGCGCCCCGGAGGTGTCGTCGTGCGCGGCCGTCTCAGTCACGCGGGCGCCCCGACGGATGTGGCTGCGTCGACGCCGGTACGCAACAGCGCCGACAGTGCCGACAGTGTTTCGGGAACCACCGCGTAGTACACCCAGGACGCCCGGCGCTGCGACGTCAGCAACCCGGCATCGCGCAGCACTTTGAGATGATGTGACACCGTCGGCTGAGACACTCTCACGTCAGAGGTGATATCGCACACGCAGGCCTCACCGCCGCGGTGGCTGGCCACCAGGCTCAGCAGGTGCAGGCGCACGGGGTCGGACAGTGCTTTGAACTTCGCCGCCATCTCGGTGGCCGCGGCCATGGTCAGCGGCTCGGCCACCAGCGGCCCCACCGGGCATCGATTCGACACGCATCTATATTGACAGGTATCGAATCAGGAAACAACCGGTGTTTCTCGTCGCTGACCCTCGCTCGCAGATCGGTAACTAGGATCATGAACCGTCACGACCGTCAAAGGATCCCGATGAAGATCACCGATGATTTACGTGCCCGGTACCGGAGCGCGAAACAAATTCGTTCAGAGGGTGCCATCGGTAACCTATTCGACGGCCCGACGATTACCGCTCACGGTCTGGAAACAAGACTTTTGGCCTGGCCCGGGACGGGCTACCAGACCCAATCAGTTCATGTCACCAATGTTGCGCCAGGCCAGCACAGCGATCAGTACACCTATGATCTGGCCGAGGAAGCCATACTGTGCCGGCACGGCGTCGTCGAGGTGTGGCTCAAAGACCGGTGGGTGACGTTGCAGCCCGGTGATATCGCCTACTTTCCCCCCGGCGTAGAACATCAGATCCGAAATCCCGCCGGCAATACCGAACCGGCGATTCTCGTGAATCAGATCTGCCCGCCGCAGTTCGACCTCTACTCCGACAACGGGTTTTATAACAATCAATTGGGTGTGATGAATTTCGACTCCATCGCAAAAGCCTGCACCAATGCAATCCCCGTCATTCCTCCCAAACTTGAGGAGATGACTTTCCGCGAGGACCAGCTCGAGGTGAGGGCCAAAAATCTCGCCCCCGATGAGGTCAAGCTGACAGGGGCCTTGTTCAATGTTCTCGACGGTGTCCCCTTCACCGGTATCGGACTTCCCATGAGGTTGGTCCTGTGGCCGGGGGCCGGGACACGATTGACCGGTTTCAACTACGCGTATACCGGGATTGGGGTTGCGGACGTGATCCACAAGCACCCGGTGTCCGACGAATTCCTGGTGATGTGGAGTGGCTCAGGTCAACTTTTTGGTGGCGGATTCGGCTGGGTCGACGCCGAGGAAAACGATGTGATGATGGCACCATGCGGAGTGGCGCACGGTCATCGCAGCATCGATGGGCGGGGACCGTCCATGATGGGCGGATTTGCCTCACCACCCCAGTTGGATTTGATGATTCCGAGCCCGTTTTATGCGAATGGGATGTTCGAGCATCCGGCGGATTCCGAACTCACCCGAGACGAAATGACAAAGGCAGACTTGATATGAGCCCATCGCCCTTCGTCGGAGATGGATTTAGATGACGGTGTAGCCGAGGTCGGCAAGGATGCCGAGTTCGACCGGGCTCAGATCCCGGATGCCTCGGCCCACTCGCACCTGGGAGTTCATCATCTTCCGGTTGACGCCGACGAAGGTCCTGTCGTCCAGATGTGAGACCGAGCTTCCGGATTCCCACGGGCTCGGCGTGTACAGGGGAACCCGTGCGCCATAGGCGGCGACGGCGTCCGTGCCTCCGAAATAGAGTCCGCCGTTTCCGCCCGTCAGGTTCGGGTCGTAGGCGGTGTTCCAGGTGAAGTCACTGCCGATCACCTTTGTGCCGTCCGCGGTCACCAGGAAGCTGTCGAACATCGTCCAGCTCTGACCGGTGTTGGCGCCCGGCGCAGCCACGTAGGACAGGAATCCCAGGGTGTGGACCAACTCATGGGTTGCGACTGCCTCGAGGTCGAACTGGCTGTAGTCGGCGGTATCGCCGGTGGCCCACTGTTGCGCGAAGTTCCAGGTGATCTCGCCGTCGGCGGTGGGCCCGTTGGAGTCGACGCCGGTGAGGATCTTGTTCTGAACCACCGTCGGGAGAAAGCCCGTGTCGTCACTGATGAACTCGCTGCTGGCCGTGGCCAGCGTCGTGGAGAGCGGCGACAACTCTCCGGTGACGTTAAAGGTGACGACAACCGGCGTCGTCACGACAATGTGGGTCGATAGCACGGTTGCGGCCGACTCGAGGGAGCTGCGGGCCGCGGTGGACCAGAGTTGTGATCCGGTCCCGTAGACGAATTGGAACTGCAGCCGTGGGGAAGTGGCGGCGGCGCCCTGTTTGACTGCAACGTTGGCCGAGGTGCTGGCCGCGCGGAAAAGATCGAGAAGATTGATGTGGAACCCGGTGTCGGTGGCGGCGACGGTGAAGGTGTCGGTGCCGCCGAAGTTTTGGCCGGGCGTGTAGGTGTAGCTGCCATCGGTACCGACCACCACGCTGCCGTACTGGGCACTGCGGGTGATGCTATAGACGATCGCGTCGAATTCGGGGTCGAACGCTCCGACGGTGCCGGTGATCGGTCCCGTGCTCTGTCCGGTGATCTGCACCGGGCTCATTGACGGCGCCTGGTTGAAGAAGGTGCGCCGCACCAGTAGCCCGATTCCCTCGACGAACCCCTGGATCGGGGATAGCAGCGTCGAGAACGGATCGGTCGCCGATGCCACCGCACGTGCGCGGGCCGGCGTGCTCAGTGCGCCGGTAGTCGACACGACGCGAAGTGCACGCCTGGCCACCGGCGCCACCGCTGGCGAAGCGCCCGCCGGGGCAGCCTGGGCAGCCGACGATGGCGTCCGTGGCGCTACCGCTGTGGAGGACTTGGGCGCTGTCTGCTCCCGGCCGGTGCTGTCACTGGCGGGTGCCACCAGACGCGCGGCCGAACGGGGGGATTCACGTGGGGTGCGATTCGGATTGGATTCAGCGCGTGCAGCCCGATTGTCGGCCCGGGTTTCACGCGCCGGATGGCGTGCTGGCGGACTCTCCGATTGCGGGGGCGCAGCGTCAGTGCTTACCGACGACGCGGTCTGGGAGCCCGGTTGGGAGTCATCTGCAGCCGCAACTCCTGAGGAAACAGCCAGTGACAGACCCAGCGCGATTGCTGTCGCGCCCACGTGGGCGGCGCATTTGAATGCGGACACCACGGCACCCCCCTTTCGCGATTCCCCCGATGAGGGCACAGGCCCACTTGAGACCTAATCTATCGGTGCAGCAACTCAAGCGTCAACATGACCACGCCGTGCGACCAGTGTTTTCATGGTCTCACCAGCTAAGGCGCGGAAACGCGATTTGTTTACCTCCAGCGCGACTAGATTTCGCATCCAGGGGTTACGGTGCGAGATCACGGAGAGAGGGAAGGCAGCGATGACGACTGACAAACCGATGCAACTCGGCATGGTGGGACTGGGCCGGATGGGGGCCAATCTGGTCCGGCGACTGATGCGTGACGGGCATCGGTGTGTCGTATTCGACGTCAACCCCGATGCCGTCACGGCACTTGAGGCCGAGGGGGCCGCCGGCGCCAGCTCGTTGCAGGACCTGGTGGCCAAGATGGACAAGCCACGGGCGATCTGGCTGATGCTTCCGGCGGCCATCGTGGACAAGATCATCGATGAGTTGATCCCCCTGCTGGACGCGGACGACGCGTTGATTGACGGTGGGAACTCCTACTACCGCGATGACATCACCCGCGCAAAGCACCTCGCCGAGAAGAAAATCCACTATGTCGACTGCGGCACCAGCGGCGGGGTGTGGGGCCTGGACCGGGGCTACTGCCTGATGATCGGCGGCGAAACCGAAGTCGTGACCCGGCTCGACCCGATCTTCAAGACCATCTCACCGGGGCGGGGCGACGTCGGGCGGACGCCGGGCCGGACCCGCACCGACGGCACCGCCGAAGAGGGGTATCTGCACTGCGGGCCGAACGGCGCGGGCCACTTCGTGAAGATGGTTCACAACGGCATCGAGTACGGCATGATGGCCGCGATCGGTGAGGGCCTGAGCATCATCAAGCACGCCAACGCCGGCAGCGTCGACCGCACCGCCGACGCCGAGACCGCACCCCTGCGCGACGCGTGGGCCTACCAATACGAGATCGACGTGGCCGAGGTGGCCGAGTTGTGGCGGCGCGGATCGGTGGTCGGGTCGTGGCTCGTCGACCTCACCGCGTCGGCACTGGCCCGTTCGCCGGAACTCGCGGAGTACAGCGGGCGGGTCTCCGACTCCGGCGAAGGACGCTGGACGGTGCTCGCCGCCGTCGACGAGGGCGTGCCGGCGTCGGTCATCACCACGGCGCTGTACCAGCGCTTCGAGTCCCGCGACCTCGGCGATTTCACCGCCAAGGTGCTCTCGGCGATGCGCAGCGAATTCGGCGGCCACAACGAAAAGGAATCGTGACCTCGCCGGCCATCACGCCGGCTGATGTGTTGGTGATCTTCGGGATCACCGGTGACCTCGCCAGAAAGATGACCTTCCGGTCGCTGTACCGGATGGAACGCCGGGGACTGCTGGACTGCCCGATCGTCGGGGTGGCACTCGACGAGTGGTCGGATTCCGTGCTGCGCGATCACGCCCGCAGTGCCATAGAGGCGGCCGGGGAAACCATCGACGAGCCTGTTTTCACGCGGTTGGCCGCGCGCTTATCGATGGTGTCGGGTAATTTCGGCGACTCCGCTACCTATGGGCGCGTTGCCACGGCGATCGAGGGGCGCCGGACCCCGGTCTTCTATCTGGAGATTCCGCCGTCGTTATTCGGCCGGGTGGTGGAGGGTTTGGCGTCGGCCGGCCTCACCAGTACGGCCCGGGTGGTGGTGGAGAAGCCGTTCGGCCACGACCTGGCCTCAGCACGGGCGCTGAATGCGGACCTGAGTGCGCTTCTGGCGGAGTGGCAGATCTTCCGGATCGACCACTTCCTGGGCAAGGAACCGGCGATGGACATCGCGTTCCTGCGGTTCGCCAACTCGATCTTCGAGCCGTTGTGGAACCGGGACCGGATCGCCGCCGTGCAGATCACCATGGCCGAGAACTTCGGCATCGAAGGGCGCGGCGGTTTCTACGATCCGGTCGGTGCACTGCGGGATGTCGTGCAGAACCATCTGCTCCAGTTAATCGGACTGCTCGCCTCCGAGCCGCCCAGCGTCGCCGGGGCAGATGGCCAGCGCGACAAGCGGGTTGAGGTTTTCCGCGCGATTCCGCCGATTGATCCCAAGCACTACGTCTGTGGCCAGTACGACGGCTATCAGTCGGTGGACGGCGTGCGGCCGGATTCGAAGACCGAGACCTATGCGGCGCTTCGTTTGGAGATTGACAACTGGCGCTGGGCGGGTGTGCCGTTCTTCATCCGGGCCGGTAAGGCATTACCGGTGCGGGCCACCGAGATGCGGGTCATCTTTAAGCGACCGCCGAAACTGGCATTCCTGCCACACATCCCCGATCCCGACGAACTCATCCTCCGGATCGACCCCAACCCTGGCGCGTGCCTGGTGATTCAGGCGAAAGCACCCGCAGTTAACGACACTCGCACCGTCGATCTCTCGCTGGTGTTCGCCGAGGAACTCGGTGACGCACCCGAACCCTACGAGCGGCTCCTCAGTGATGCGCTGCGCGGAGACGCCAGCCACTTCACCCGGGAGGACGGCGTCGAGGAGACCTGGCGGATCGTCCAGCCACTGCTGGACGCGCCACCGCCGGTCCAGCCGTATGCGCCCGGGTCATGGGGGCCGGCCGGTGCGGCGAAACTGCTTGCCGGCCATCCGGGTTGGCGCGAGCCCTGGCTCCCGTCGCCGGCGTGAGACCGGCGTGAGGCTGTCGTGAGCACCGCCGAACAGGACCGCCTCGATGAGATCAAGGCAGGGTCCTCGGATTGGCGACGCTGGGGTACCTACCTCAGTGAGCGGGCATGGGGCACGGTCCGCGAGGACTACAGCGCCAAGGGTGGGGCGTGGTCGTACTTTCCGTTCGAGCATGCGCGCAGTCGCGCGTACCGATGGAATGAAGACGGCCTTGCCGGCTGGTGTGATCGCGATCAGATCCTCTGCATGGGGATCGCGCTATGGAACGGCTGCGACGCGATCCTTAAGGAGCGCCCCTATGGGCTATCCAATGAACAGGGCAACCACGGTGAGGATGTCAAGGACTACTGGTTCTACACCGACAATCTGCCCACGCATGCCTACGCATCCATGGTCTATAAGTATCCGCAGGCGGCGTTCCCGTATGACGATCTGCTGCAGACCAACCAAAGCCGCGGCCAGGACGTCGGCGAGTACGAACTGTTCGATGCGTTGCGAGAGGAGTGGCTTGCGCAGCGGTATTTCGATGTCGCGGTGGAGTATGCCAAGGCGTCGCCGGAGGACTTCTTCTGCCGGGTCACGGTGACCAACCGTGGGCCGCAGGCGGCGACGATTCACGTGCTGCCACAGCTGTGGTACCGCAACACCTGGTCGTGGGAGTCCGGCGAAGTTACACCGCGAATCACCCGGTGCCGCAAAGGTGTTGCCACAACGCGCCATCCGGAACTGGGGCAGCGCTGGTTGTCGGTGATGTCCTCGACCGGTGAAGTTCCCGATCTGCTCTTCTGCGAGAACGAGACCAACAACCGTCTGCTGTTCGGATCTGCGAACACCTCGGTGACGGCCAAGGACGGGATCAATGATTACGTCGTCGGCGGCGATGCCGCTGCCGTCAGCGCGACTGAGGGCAGCAAGGTCGCCGCCCACGTGGTGGCGAAACTTGACGCGGGTGAAAGTTTTACGGTCACGGTGCGGTTCGCCCCGACCGAGCTTGCCCTGCCTTTTGACGATGCGGATACGGTGCTGGCGGTGCGTAAGGCCGAGGCCGATGCGTTCTATGAGGATCTGGTCGCCGCGGATCTCAGCGCCGACGAGCGCTTGGTGCAGCGCCAGGCGCTGGCCGGGCTGCTGTGGTGCAAGCAGTTCTATAGCTACCGCGTGCGCCGGTGGCTCAAAGGAGACCCGGGCCAGCCGCCGCCGCCGGATGCGCGGTGGACAGGCCGCAACACCGACTGGCAGCACTTCGCCCTCAGCGACGTCATCCTGATGCCGGACGCGTGGGAGTATCCGTGGTTCGCGGCCTGGGACTCGGCTTTTCATTGCGTGGCAATGGCATTGATCGACCCGGAGTTCGCTAAGGAACAGGTCCTTATTCTCCAGCAGTCCACGGCACAGCATCCGCACGGTCAGATCCCCGCGTATGAATGGTCCTTCGGCGACACCAACCCGCCGTTGCACGCCTGGGCCGGCTGGCAGGTGTACCAACTCGACCGCGCCCGCACCGGAACGGGTGACCGCGACTTTCTGGCCATGGTGTATCGCTCGGCGACGTTGGGCGCCATGTGGTGGTTGAACCAGAAGGACGCATCCAACCGCGGTGTGTTCGGCGGCGGCTTCCTCGGCATGGACAACATCGGTGTCTTCGACCGCGACCATCCGCTGCCCACCGGCGGCACCCTGGCCCAGGTGGACGGCACCGCGTGGATGGCGGCACTGATGATTCACCTCCTCGAGATGACCATCGAACTCGCCGTTGAGGATCCGGGGTACCTGCGGATGTTCGGTCGATGGGTGTGGGACGCGTGGCTGATCGCCAATGCGCTGGAGAAGGGAAGCGATCACATCAGCTTCTGGAATGAGACGACCGGTTTTTACCACGACGTGATCGAGTTGCCCGACGGTACGAGCCGATCGCTCGAGGTGTTCTCGATGCAAGCCGTGGTTCCGCTGTTCGCCGGTTTCGCGATCCCGGTCACCGCCACCGAAGCGGTGCAGACAATCAAGCGCTACCTCGACGAGCTATCGCGTGCCTACGAGCACACCGACCGCGACGTCAACCTCGAACTGACCGGTGGAGACGGATCGCACTTCATGCTGGGTGTCGTCCACCAGGATCGACTGGCGGCGATCCTGGAACGAGTGCTGGATCCACAACAATTTCTGTCGCCCAACGGTATTCGCTCCATGTCGGCCTATCACCGCGATCATCCCTACACCTACCGCGTGCACGGTATAGACCACGTCGTCGATTACGCGCCCGCCGAATCCCGCAATCGGATGTTCGGCGGGAACTCCAACTGGCGTGGCCCGGTGTGGCTGCCGACGAACTTCCTGTTCGTTCAGGCGCTCAACTCCTACGCACGATTCCTCGGAGACACCTTCAGCGTTCCCGATCCGGCGGATCCGACCGGGACGGCGTCGCTGGTCACCGTTGGCGATCGGATGGCCCGGCGTCTTACCAGTCTGATGGTCCGCGACGAAAACGGCAGGCGTGCGGTGTTCGGGGACAACGAGTACTTCCAGAACGATCCGTACTGGCGGGACCTGGTGCCCTTCTACGAATACTTCGATGGCGACACCGGCCGGGGCCTGGGAGCAAGTCACCAGACGGGCTGGACCGCCACCGTCGCGTTACTGCTGCAGTACCGCGGGAAGCTGCACTTTTATCCTCACTCGAACTGACTCAGGGACCTTCGGTGCACCGGCTGAGGCGCCGGCTGAACCGGCTTCGTCCTGTTGCTAGAAGTGCACGCCCGGGGTATGCCAGCCGCTGCCGTCGTGGATACGCCGGGACGGGATACTGGCCTGCGGCGGTTTTAGCGCTTTTGGCATGGAATCCCGATTCGCTAGACATAATGTTTGCCAGTAGCGATACTGGCAACGCCGCGCGAGGCAGCTTGCGCCCGTCCATCGAAGGATTCTCAGATGAGCCCAGTCGTTTCCCCCGTGTCCGGTGTTGCTGATAACCGCATCAGTCGAGTTCGTGAGATCCAGTCTCGTAGGGCGCCGCGGGTGGAGCAGTCGGCATCGGGGTATGCCCGCTATGTAGGTCGTGTGGGCGCACTTGCGGTGGCGCTGGGTGTCGGCGCGGCAGTGGCATCCATGCCGGTAGCTGCTGCTGATACGACTGGGTCAGCGGGTTCGAGTTCGGATGCATCGTCGGCGTCGTCGGGATCGTCAGGGTCCACGGCAGCGCCGGCGCGGCGCTCAGCGGCTCGGGGACGGCCTTCCCAGCCCGCGGCGGCGACGGGCAATCGGACGCATCACCAGCGACCCAACCCTGGGGTGTCGGGCGTCAATCCCGGCCCTATCGATCTGCCGTCAGTGACGCCGCGGTCGGATTCTTCGGATCCTGTTGCCGCAGTGATAGATTCGTTTCAGATTGCCGATCCGGTGATCGTGGCGGAACCGGTGATGAGTGTGGCCCAGCCGGCTGAGGCTTCTGGCGGGGTCAGTGGGCTGAACGACAACTTATCGACGTGGTTGAACGGCAGTGGTGACGGTTCGGCAGTGGCGCCTTTGGCGTGGAC
>NZ_JAEMSG010000049.1:19847-20191 GCF_016462945.1 Mycolicibacterium sp.
TCGGGGTCAGCCGTCGCGAACTGGGTGGCGCTTTGCGAACGCAGGCCGCGGCGACCGCGGTCACCAGCGGTGAGCCAGCAGGTCCGCGTGCGTCGGCGGTGGGGGCCTGGCAGCCGGGCAGCATTCTGCGGATCTTCGTCGGCAACGGCACCGCTGACAATCCGAACGCCGGCATCGTGGTGGGCAGCGGCTTCAGCTACACCGCGGAAACCTGCACCGGTGGTACCGCCTGCAATGGCGGCAACGCCGGTCTGGTCGGTAACGGCGGTAACGGCTACAACGGCGGCACCGGCGGCTCCGCGGGCTGGTTCGGCAACGGCGGCAACGGCGGGGCGGGTATCAAC
>NZ_JAEMSG010000142.1:0-2526 GCF_016462945.1 Mycolicibacterium sp.
CGGTTGCCACCCTGGTGACCCCGCACCGGTTCGGCGAGTCCATCGGTGCGCTGGCCGACGCCATCCGCGACGGTGACGGGGACGCGGCCATCGAGGTGCTCAGCGCGGGCGGTGACCACATCGAGTGGGTCGACGTCCCCGATCCCGCCGCGGTATTGCGCAAAGTCCTTGTGCCGCATGCTCTTCGGCTGCGGGAGGCCTCGATCCTCGGTGATGTCGACGCGGCACTGGCAACGCTGGAGAACCATCGTCTGCTGTGCGCCCACCGCCGCGGCCCCTACGGCGTCGCGTACTGGAACCGTCAGATCGAACGCTGGCTGGCCGAGCAGACCGATATGCCGCTGTGGACCGACTGGTACGTGGGCCGCCCCATTCTGGTGACGGCCAATGACTACGGCCTCGGTCTCTTCAACGGCGATATCGGCGTCGCCGTGCTCCGCGACGGCGGACTGCGGGCGGCAATGGCCGCCGCGGGTGGGCCGGTCGAGTTCGCCACCGGCCGCCTCGCCGACGTCGAGACCATGCACGCGATGACCATCCACAAGAGTCAGGGCAGCCAGGCCGCCGAGGTGACCGTGCTGCTGCCGCCGGAGGACTCCCGGCTGCTGACTCGCGAACTGCTCTACACCGCCGTCACCCGGGCCCGCGAGAAGGTGCGACTGGTGGGCTCCGCCGAGCAGTTGCGGGCCGCGGTGGCGCGCCGCGCGATCCGGGCCACCGGCTTGAGCCGGCGGCTTCAGGCGTGACCGCCATACTCATCTGGTGAGTGCACCTCCGTCTGAGCCGTCCCCCGAACTTTCCCCCGGGCTGCCTCTGACCGGTGTTCGGATCGTCGAGATCTCCAGCTTCGTCGCGGTGCCACTGGCCGGGATGACACTTGCCGCGCTCGGCGCCGAGGTGATCCGCATCGATCCGATCGGCGGCGCCGCGGACTATCACCGGTGGCCACTCACCGACTCCGGCGACAGCATCTACTGGGCCGGACTCAATAAGGGTAAGCGCTCGATGGCCGTCGACATGCGCGGCGAGCAGGGCCAGCGGCTCATTCAACAACTGATCGTCGACAGCGGTGTGCTGATCACCAATGTCACTGGGCGACAATGGCATTCCCATCCCACATTGAGTGCGCAACGCCCCGATCTGATCCATCTCGAAGTACTCGGCGGGGCCGACGGGTCGACCGGTGTCGACTACACCGTGAACGCGGCCACCGGCTTCCCCCTGGTCACCGGTCCGGTCGGTCATGACGGCCCGGTCAACCACGTCATGCCGTCCTGGGACGTCAGTTGCGGGTTGTACGCCGCGCTGTCGGTGCTGGCCGCGCTGCGGCACCGGGATGCCACCGGTCATGGCAGCGCCATCCGGCTGCCACTGGACGATGTCGCCCTGGCGACCGCGGCCAACCTCGGGTTCCTCACCGAGGCGCTTGTCAACGGCACGCAGCGACCCCGCCTCGGCAATTCGATCTACGGACAGTACGGCCGGGACTTCACCACCGCCGACGGCGTGAGCTTCATGGTGGTGGCGTTGACCGCACGCCATTTCCAGGATCTCACCCAACTCACCGACACCACCAAAGCCGTTGCCGCCGTGGCCGAGACACTCGGCGCCGACTTCGACGACGAAGGTCAGCGATACCTGCACCGCGATGTACTGGATGGGTTGTTCGCGGCCTGGTTCGGCAGGCATACCGCCGACGAGGTCACCGCTGCGCTTTCGGCCAGTTCGGTGCTGTGGGATCGCTATCGCAGCTTCGCCGAGGTTGCGCAGAGCCCGCGGGTGACGGCCAACCCGCTCTTCACACCGCTGGAACAGCCGCGCATCGGTACCCATCTGGCACCGGGCCTGCCGATGTCGGTCGACGGCGCGCACACGCCGGCGCACGCGGCTCCGGTGCTCGGCGAGCACACCGCCGCGGTGCTGGCCGAGCGTCTTGGGATGAGTGCCCGTGACATCCGCGCACTGGTCGAATCAGGAACGGTGGCCACGTGAGTGACGTTCTGCAGCGGCTGCTCGCCGTGCAGCCCGAGGGCACACCGGATGTGTTCACCGGAGCGCACAACGGGCCGTCCGGGAAACGGGCGTATGGCGGACTGCTGGCCGGCCAGGCGATGGCCGCGGCCTGCCGCACTCTTCGGTCCGACCTGATCCCGACCAGCCTGCATGTGCAGTACCTGCGCGGCGGCGACGCCGGAGCGCCGACCCGCTACGAGGTTGACCGCGTCTACGACGGACGCACCTCGGCATCACGGCGGGTACTCGGCAGCCAGGACGGCAGGCTGCTCATCACCGTCACCGCGTCCTTCTCTGCCCCGGCGGCCGGATTGCAACACAGCGACCAGACCGCTGCCGCCACCGATCCGGAGACACTGGAGCGCACCGGTCCGATCGGGCCCGCGCCGGCACTGCCACCCGGCGAGATCGATATCCGCATCGTCGATGAGGGCAGCGGGGCGGACTTCGTCCGCCGACTCTGGTGGCGGGTCACCTCGTCGCTACCCGACGACCCACTGCTGCACGCCTGCG
>NZ_JAEMSG010000142.1:2626-4192 GCF_016462945.1 Mycolicibacterium sp.
CTCTGGTGGCGGGTCACCTCGTCGCTACCCGACGACCCACTGCTGCACGCCTGCGCCGCGATCTTCGTCACCGATATCTACGGCGTCGACCCGGTCCTGGCCGTGCACGGGCACTCGATGACCGACCGCAGCCACCACGCCGGCACCACCGACTCATCGATCTGGTTCCACGACACCATCAGAGCCGACCGGTGGAACCTGCTCGAGTCACGGTCCCCGGCCGCCGGCCGCGGCCGCGGCGTGATGATCGCGGCACTGTTCGGTGCCGACGGTAGGAGGGTGGCGACGCTTGTTCATGAGGGGCAGGCCGCCACCCGTGTGCAGTGAAGGGGAAGCAACGATGACGAGAAAGATCGCGATGATCGCCACGACCGGGGTGACGCTCTCCGCGTTGCTGGCCGCATGCGGTACGAGCACCACCGGCGGCGCAAAAAATCCGGACAACCCGTACCCCGACTACACCGCCACCTTCCTTCAGGGGCCGCCGAACCAGGACTACATGGAGGCCAAGCCGCTCTCGCGCGACGGCCACCGGTTCTGGATGTTGCCGGCAACCCCGCAGACGACACAGTGGGGCGTCTACGACAACGCCATCGCACCCGTGCTGCGCATCGACTCCGGTGACACCGTCGCCATCCAGACTCTTCCCGCCGGCGGCGGCCAAGTCGCTCCCGGCATCAACGAGGGGCAGATCGAGAAGATCAACGGCGCGGTGCACAACCGCGGTCCGCACACGGTCACCGGACCGATCTACGTCAACAACGCCGAACCCGGCGACCTGCTGGCGATCCACATCAACCGGATCCAACTGGCGGCTTACGCCACGAATAACACCGCCAAGGGCAAGGGACTTTTCCCCGACGAGTTCCCCGAACAGGTCACCAGCTACTACCTGGACACCGACAAGATGCAGATGCGCTTCTCGCCCAATGTCCTTGTGCCACTGGAGCCATTCCCGGGCGTCCTGGCTGTCGGGCGCTCCGACACCACCGGTCCCTGGTGCACCGACGGCAAGTGCAGTACCGAACAGCCCGGGCCGTACGGCGGCAATTTGGACCTTCCGGAGATGCAGACCGGCAGCACCACCTATCTTCCGGTTCAGGTCAAAGGGGGCCTGATCTGGACCGGTGACTCGCACGCCAAACAGGGCAATGGCGAGATCGACCTCGACGCGCTCGAGACCTGGTTCCCGGAGCTCAACATCACCGTGGACCTGATCAAGCAACAACCACAGGACTGGCCGACCGTCGAGACGCCGACGAGTTGGGTCGCGGTCGGCTACGACGTGGACCTGGATAGGGCACTCGACATCAACAAGTCCGAGACGGTCAAGCTGATCATGGCCAAGCGGCAGATCTCTGAGGCCGACGCGACAATCGTCATGGACAACACCTGGGACTGCCGCATCTCCGAGGTGGTCGACGAAGTCCTCGGCACCTACTGCGTCGTCCCGAAGAGTCTCGACGCACCACGCGCGCCCAACCTCCCCACCCGGGAGACCGCCACCGCGTGGGTCTCGACCGCCACCGCGCCGAAAGCGTTGGACGCCATGAAGATCGCCGCGTC
>NZ_JAEMSG010000142.1:4292-5634 GCF_016462945.1 Mycolicibacterium sp.
GTGTCGACGGGCGTGTACTCCTTGAGCGTGCGCCGGGCCACGGTGAGCTTGTGCACCTCGGTAGGGCCGTCGGCGATCGCCAGTGACTGCGCGGCCACCATCATCTTCACGAACGGCATCTCATCGGACACCCCGAGCGAGCCGTGCAGCTGCATGGCCCGCTGCACCACGTCATGGAGCACCTTGGGCATGGCCACCTTCACCGCGGCGATATCGCGGCGCACCTTCTGGTAATCGTGATAGCGGTCGATCTTCCATGCGGTGCGCAACACCAGCAGTCGGAACTGCTCGATCTCGATCCAACTGTCGGCGATTTTCTCCTGGGTCATCTGGAAATCACCCAGCGGCCCCTGGCGGGTCTGCCGCGACACCGCCCGCTCGCACATCATGTCGAAAGCCTTGCGCGCCAGCGCGATCGTGCGCATGGCGTGGTGCACCCGGCCGCCGCCCAGGCGGGTTTGGGCGATCGCGAACGCCTGGCCCTCACCGCCGAGCACGTGATCGGCCGGCACCCGCACATCGTTGTAGCGGACGTAACCGTGTGAGGCGTGCGCCGAGGACTCACCACCCACGCCGACATTGCGGATGATCTCAATACCGGGCGTCTCGGCCGGAACGATGAACAGCGACATCTTCTGATGTGTGCGCGCTTCGGGGTTGGTCACCGCCATCACGATGAAGAACGTGGCGAACCGGGCGTTGGAGGAGAACCACTTCTCGCCGTTGATCACCCAGTCGTCCCCGTCGCGCACCGCACTGGTGGTGAACAGTCCCGGGTCCGACCCACCCTGCGGCTCGGTCATCGAGTAGCAGGACGAGATCTCACCGTCGAGCAACGGTTGCAGATAGCGCTTCTTCTGCTCGTCGGTGCCGAACAGCGCGATGATCTCGGCATTACCCGAATCAGGTGCCTGGGAACCAAAAACCGAAGGCGCCCAGCGGGACCGGCCGACGATCTCGTTCAGCAGCGCCAGTTGCACCTGGCCGAAACCCTGCCCGCCCAGATCCGGGCTCAGATGCGCCGCCCACAGACCCTGGTCCTTCACCTTCTGCTGCAGCGGCCGCAGCACGGCCATCAGCTCGGGATTCTTCTTGTCGTAGGGGTCCAGCGGCGCCAAGTCCAGCGGCTCGAGTTCGGTCCGCATGAACTCCTCGACCCAGTCGAGCTTGGACTGATATTCCGGGTCTGTCTCGAAGTCCCACATCAGGGCACCACCACCGCGCGGCCGGTCACCCGTCCATCATGCAGGTCGCGATAGGCCTGCGCGCCGTTGTCGAGCGAATAGATCGTGCCCTCGGCGCTGACCTGACCGCTGGCCGCCAGCGCCAGCAGTTCGACGAG
>NZ_JAEMSG010000050.1 GCF_016462945.1 Mycolicibacterium sp.
GCCGGTGACCCCGCCGACGCCCAGCCCGACCGACGTCCGGCCGGCCTGAATCGGCAAGTACAGCCGGCGCCTGGGCGCCGCTAGGTGAACGCCGTGCGCACCCCCTCATTTCTTTCTCGCCTCGACCCGCGACAGCGGCGTGACCGCAGCAATCCCGACGGGACCATGTCACTAGTCGATCATGTGCGGGAATTGCGCACCCGGCTACTGATCTCGGTGGGTGCCGTCGCACTGACCACCATCGCGGGCTTCCTCTGGTATAGCCACGGCTTCTTCGGTATGGAGAGCTTGGGTGAACTGCTTCGTCACCCCTACTGCGCGCTGCCGGCTTCGGCGCGCGCCGATATCAGCGCCGACGGCGGGTGTCGACTGCTGGCGACCGCACCATTCGACCAGTTCATGTTGCGCCTCAAGGTCGGTCTGACCGCAGGGATCGTGTTGGCCTGCCCGGTCTGGCTCTACGAACTGTGGGCCTTCATCACCCCCGGCCTCTACCGCAACGAACGCCGTTTCGCCGTTGCGTTCGTGGTGTCGGCAGCGACGCTGTTCATCGGTGGCGCGGTACTGGCCTATGTCGTCCTGTCGAAGGCACTGCACTTCCTGCTGACCGTCGGCAGCGACGTTCAGGTCACCGCGCTCTCCGGTGACCGCTATTTCGGATTCTTGATCAATCTGCTGCTGGTGTTCGGGGTCAGTTTCGAGTTCCCATTGCTGATCATCATGCTCAATATGATCGGCATGCTCAGCTACGAGAAGCTGAAGTCGTGGCGACGGGGACTGATCTTCGGTGTCTTCGCCTTCGCCGCGATCGCGACACCGGGTTCGGACCCGTTCTCCATGCTGGCGCTGGGCCTGGCATTGTCGGTGCTGATGGAGTTTGCGATCCAGGTCACCCACCTACATGACAAGCGAAAAGCCAAGCGGGAAGCCCTGATCGCTGTGCCTGACGATCAGGCGGCTCCTATCGAGGCCCCGACTCCGGTGGCCGCTCCGGCACGAACGGGGCCTGAACATGACGACATCACCTGATCCGAACCCCCAACTCAACGACTTCGCCGGGCAGTTGAGCTTTCAGCTCGACCCGTTTCAGGTGCAGTCCTGCGAGGCGCTGGAACGCGGCCACGGTGTGCTGGTGTGCGCGCCGACCGGCGCGGGCAAGACCGTCGTCGGAGAGTTCGCCGTGCACCTCGCTCTGGCGGCCGGGCAGAAGTGTTTCTACACCACGCCCATCAAGGCGCTGAGCAATCAGAAGCACAATGATCTTGTTCGTCGTTACGGTCCTGAGAAGATCGGTCTGCTCACCGGCGACCAGTCGATCAACGGGGACGCTCCGGTGGTGGTGATGACCACCGAGGTGCTGCGCAACATGCTCTACGCGGGTTCGGATGCCCTGCAGGGGCTTTCGTACGTGGTGATGGATGAGGTGCATTTCCTGGCAGACCGGATGCGCGGTGCCGTGTGGGAGGAGGTCATCCTGCACCTGCCCGAGCATGTGCGACTGGTCAGTCTCTCCGCGACGGTGAGCAATGCCGAGGAGTTCGGCGGCTGGATCAAGACCGTCCGCGGTGATACCACGGTGGTGGTTGACGAACATCGCCCGGTACCGCTATGGCAGCACGTGTTGGTAGGCAAGCGACTGCTCGACCTTTTCGACTACTCGGCCGACAGCGTCACGCATCGGGTCGATCCGGAGTTGATGAGACATATCGCCAACCGCAGGGAGGCCGACCGACTCGCCGACTGGCAGCCACGGCACCGGGGCGGTGGCCGGGGAGGCAGTCGCGGGCCCAGTGTGAACCGGCCACCGCCACGCCCGGACGTCATCGCCACCCTGGACCGCGAGGGCCTGCTGCCGGCGATCACCTTCATATTCTCCCGGGCCGGCTGCGACGGGGCCGTGAAGCAGTGTCTGCGCAGCTCGCTGCGGCTGACCACAGAAGAGGATCGGAAACGCATCGCCGAGGTGATTGACCGGCGCTGCGGCGAACTGGCCGATGCCGATCTTGAGGTCCTGGACTACTACGAGTGGCGGGAGGCTCTGCTACGCGGTCTGGCCGCCCACCACGCCGGGATGCTGCCGGTCTTCCGCCACACCGTGGAAGAGCTCTTCACCGCCGGTCTGATCAAGGCCGTATTCGCCACCGAGACATTGGCTTTGGGCATCAACATGCCGGCCCGCACGGTGGTGCTGGAGAAGCTGGTGAAGTTCAACGGCGAACAACACATGCCGCTGACACCGGGGGAGTACACGCAGTTGACCGGACGGGCCGGGCGGCGGGGGATCGACGTCGAGGGTCATGCGGTGGTGATCTGGAATCCCCAGGAGAGTACAGCCGAGCCCGCCGAGATCGCGGGTCTGGCATCCACCCGTACCTTCCCGCTGCGAAGCTCCTTCGCGCCGTCCTACAACATGACGATCAATCTGGTCAGCCAGATGAACCCGGAACAGGCCCACCGTCTGCTGGAGCGGTCGTTCGCCCAGTATCAGGCTGACCGCTCGGTGGTGAGTCTGGTCCGCGGTGTCGAGCGCGGCGAGAAGATGCTCGATGACATCGCGGTGGAAATGGGCTGGAATCGCTCAACCAAAACGGTCGAGCCCGCAATCCTGGACTACGCACGGCTGCGGGCGAAGATCAGCGAACGCGAGCGCGCACAGTCTCGGGTATCGAGGCTGCAGCGCCGGCAGGTGACGACCGATGCCCTTGCCGCGCTGCGCCGTGGCGATATCATCAATGTGACGGGTCGTCGTGGCGGCCTTGCGGTCGTCCTGGAGGTGGCTAATGACGCGGATGACCCGCGACCGCTGGTATTGACCGAAAACCGTTGGGCAGGAAGAATTTCCTCGGCAGACTACTCCGGGAATTCTGCGCCGCTGGGCTCCATGACGCTTCCGAAACGGATTGAGCATCGCCAACCCAGGGTACGTCGTGACCTGGCCTCGGCGCTGCGGTCGGCAGCTGAGGGTCTTGGCGGTCCGGCAGACCGCAAGCGTCGCGGTATCCCAGACGAGTCCGACGACACCGACCCCGAACTGTTGGTGCTGCGGGAGTCGATGCGCCGCCACCCCGCGCATCGGTTGGCCGACCGCGAGGCCATGGCACGGGTCGGCGAGCGGTATCTGCGCGTCGAGCGGGACAACGAGCAGATCCGCCAAAAAGTCAGCACCGCAACCAACTCGCTGGCCAGAACCTTCGATCGGATCATCGGGCTGCTGACCGAGCGGGGTTACGTCGACTCCGGCACGGGAGAAGATGACGCCGCGCCGCAGGTGACTCCGGACGGTCGGCTGCTGGCCCGGATCTACAGCGAAAGCGACCTGCTGGTCGCCGAGTGCCTGCGGACCGGCGCGTGGAAGGGGTTGGCGTCGGCGGAGTTGGCTGCGGTGCTTTCGGCCCTGGTTTTTGAAACCCGGGGCAGCGACGGACCCACTCCCGCCCATGTGATCGATATGCCGACCCCGGCGGTGCGCCGCGCCCTGGCACAGACCCGACGGATGTCGGCTGAACTGCGTGCCGATGAGCACCGGCACCGCCTCAACCTGTCGAGGGAGCCCGATGAGGGCTTCGTTCCCGCCATCTATCGCTGGGCCACGACCGGTGACCTGGCCGCCGCCCTGGACGCCTCAGACGTCGCGGGAAGCGGTGTTTCGCTACCGGCGGGGGATTTCGTGCGGTGGTGCCGGCAGGTGCTCGACCTGCTGGATCAGGTACGCAATGCCGCTCCCGAGTCGTCAGTGCGAAGTGCGGCGAAACGCGCGATCGACGACATCCGGCGCGGCGTTGTGGCTGTTGACAGCGGGTAGGGTGAGGTAAACGCTACGGTTAGGGACGTTGCTATCGGGGTGCTAACCCCCAGACCGAGGAGAGACGATGAGCGGACCGCAGGGACCCGACGCCAACCCCTGGCAGGTATCGGGTGCCGATCAGCCTGCCACCGGTGCGGAGCAGCCCTACCCCGAGACTCCCGCTTGGGCCCCGCCGGGAACGGAGATGCCGGCCTGGCAGCCGCCCGCCTATCCTCAGCCGTACCCGCAATACGGGCAGCCGCCCGTGGCACCGGGTTATCCGCCCACCCAGCCCTACGGCACTCCGACCGAGTACAACCCCGCGGCGTACGGCCAGCCGGGTCCCTACGGTCAGCCCGGCGCCTACGGTCCGCCGCCACAGTACGGTCAGTATCCGCAGCCCGGCGGCTATCCCATGCCTGGGCAACCGGGTCAGTACCCGCAGTACGGCATGCCTGGCGCCGAAGATGCCGGAAACAACTCGAAGAGGGTCACCACGATCGTTCTCGGATCCCTGGGTGCACTGCTGCTCCTCGCCGTGCTGATACTCGGCTTCTGGAAGCCCGGGTTCTTCGTCACCACGAAGCTGGATGTGAGTAAGGCGCAGCAGGGTGTTCAGCAGATCCTCACCGACGAGTCAAGCGGCTACGGGGCCAAGAACGTCAGTGACGTCAAGTGCAACAACGGCCAGAATCCGACGGTGAAGAAGGGTGACAATTTTACCTGCGAGGTGAGCATCGACGGCACCAAGCGTCAGGTGACGGTGACGTTCCAGGACGACAAGGGCACCTACGAGGTCGGCCGGCCCAAGTAGCGCATCCCTTTGCGGCGCGAGCGTGCGTGTCGGCCCGCCGACACGCCGCCGCGGGCGGGCTTGTGTGCACGCTCGCGAGCAATCTCGGCTCAGGCTGACAGCGAGTCCAGGGCCTTCTGCAGGCGTCCGATGGATGAGCCCAGGCCGTTTCGCTCGGCCAACCCGGCGACCCGGGCGGGGTCGGCCGCGTGCACTGGCAGCGAGTCGTCACTGGTGAATAGCTGCACTTGCGCGTCGCGTGCCACCCGGACTACCGGCTTCGCCGCTTCGATATAGTCCGTCGCGGCCAGGATCTTGGCTCGAAATGCCCTGGGCAGCGCCGATTTCGGGTCATGGGCGGCCGACAGAATGTTCTCCAGCGACCCGTACTGGGTCAGCATCCTCGATGCTGTTTTCTCGCCGATGCCGGGCACACCGGGCAGACCGTCGGACGGGTCTCCGCGCAGGAGTGCCAATTCGGCATACGCATCGCCGGCACGCTCGACGGGAACCCCATAGCGGTCGGCGACTTCGGCGGGCCCGAACAGCATTGCCTTCTTGAGTCCCTGGCCGATATAGAGAACCCGGACCTCGACGGGGTCATCGCCGACAAGTTGCAGGAGGTCCCGGTCGCCACTGACCACCACGACGGGGTCGCGGCGTTCAATGGCAGCCAGAGTGCCGAGGACATCGTCGGCCTCGAACCCCTCGGCACCGGCGGTGGCGATGCCGTATGCCTCGAGCACCTCCATGATCACGTCCACCTGGGGGCTGAGATCGTCGGGGATTTCTTCGACGTCTTCATCCTCATCTTCACCGACCGGGCTGCTCGCTTCTGCCACCCGGTGGGCCTTATAGGACGGGATCAAGTCGACTCGAAACTGCGGACGCCAGTCCAGGTCGAGGCACACCACCAGGCGCGTGGGCCGATGTTGAGCGATCAGCGTGGCGACGCTGTCGAGGAATCCGCGCACCGCGTTCACCGGCCGGCCGTCGGGCGCGGTGATCGACGACGGCACCCCGAAGTAGGAGCGAAACCACATGCTGGCGCCGTCGAGAAGGAGCACCGGTGGAGTCATAGCTGCCCACGCTAGCCTGACCGGTATGAGCGGACGGTTCAGCAGCGAGGTGTACTCCCGCAGGTTGTCCGCGGCGGCGGCCGGTGCGGCCGCGGCCGGGCTGGCAGGACTGGTGGTGACGCCCGGCTACGACCTTCGTTACCTGATCGGTTCGCGGGCACAAACTTTCGAGCGACTGACGGCACTTGTGATCCCTGCCTCCGGTGCCCCGGTGATGGTCATCCCACGTCTTGAGTTGGCGTCGCTGCGCGACTCGGCGGTCGGCGATCTCGGGTTGACGGTGCAGGACTGGGTGGACGGGGAGAACCCCGGCGACCTGGTGGCGCTGGCACTCGGCGGGCACGCGCGGGTCGCGGTCACCGACTCGATGCCCGCGCTGCATCTGCTGCCGCTGGCCGAGCGACTGGGGACGGTGCCGGTGCTGGGCACCGACATTATGGCGGGCCTGCGGATGATCAAGGACCCCGCCGAGATCGACGCCCTGCGCACGGCCGGCGCCGCGATCGACCGCGTCCACGCCCGGGTCCCGGAGTTTCTGAAACCTGGCCGCACCGAAGCTGAGGTGGCCGCCGATATCGCTGAAGCCATTGTGGCCGAGGGTCATTCGGAAGCGGCGTTCGTCATCGTCGGGTCCGGACCGCATGGTGCCGACCCGCACCACGAGTGCTCCGACCGGGTGCTACAGACCGGCGACATCGTCGTCGTCGATATCGGTGGCCCCGTCGAACCCGGTTACAACTCCGATTCCACCCGTACCTACAGCCTCGGCGAACCCACACCGGAAATCGCCGCGCAGTACGCGGTACTGCAACGAGCCCAGGCCGCCGCGGTGGCGTCTGTGCGCCCCGGAGCGACTGCCGAACAGGTCGACGCTGCCGCCCGCGAGGTGTTGGCCGAAGCCGGACTCGCGGAGTACTTCGTGCACCGCACCGGACACGGGATCGGACTGTCGGTACACGAGGAGCCCTATATCGTCGCGGGCAACGACCTCCCGTTGGCCGAGGGCATGGCGTTCAGCATCGAGCCGGGAATCTATCTGCCCGGGCAGTGGGGCGCCCGCATCGAGGACATCGTGATCGTCACCTCAGACGGGGCGCTATCGGTCAACAACCGACCGCATGATTTGACGGTGGTACCGCTAGCGCAGTGACTCAGTGCTCAGTGCGCTCCAGCAGAGTTGACGAGCCGAGTACCCGCTTGATGAGTACCTCGATGACCACCCGCCGCGGATTGGGCTTGGGGGTCCGATAGCGCTGGGCATAACGCAACTCGGCATCGCGGACCGCCTCGGGATCCCGGTTCACGCCGGCGATGCCCTCCAGGGACAACCAGCGCCCGCCGTCCACCTGGGAGAGCACGCCGACGCTGCTGCGTTCGGCATTGACGGCC
The DNA here is from genome assembly GCF_016462945.1 of Mycolicibacterium sp. Taxonomy (GTDB): domain Bacteria; phylum Actinomycetota; class Actinomycetes; order Mycobacteriales; family Mycobacteriaceae; genus Mycobacterium. Next base: position 7,046 of record NZ_JAEMSG010000050.1, read on the forward strand.
TTCTGCGATCCATCGCTGGTGATCACCCGGGCGATATGGGTGACCGGGTCGAAGGTGAACCCAACGGCCACCACGTGGGGGGAGCCATCGGTGCGCAGGGTGGTCAACATGGCCAGGTGACGTTCGGAGAGGAAGTCCAGAGCGTCGCTGGTCAGCCGGGTAGTTTGATTCGCCATCGGGCTTCACGCTAGCGCAGTGAATAATCGCAGCCATGAAAGACACGGCCGACACGGCCGGCGGGGTGGTGGTGATTTTCGGCGGCCGTAGCGAGATCGGCGTCGAACTCGCCATCCGACTCGCCCCGGGGTCGACGGTCGTGCTGGCCGCCCGCGGTGCGGACCGCCTCGGTGAGCAGATCGCGGCGGTGCGCGCGGCGGGTGCCGTGGCGGTGCACAGCATCGAGTTTGACGCCGATGACCTGCACTCGCACGGTCGGTTGGTGGAGAAGTTAATTGGTGAATACGGACCCATCGGCACCGCGGTGCTGGCCTTTGGCATTCTCGGTGACCAAGCCCGCGCCGAGGCCGATCCCGCCCACGCGGTCGCCGTCGTGCACACCGATTACGTCGCGCAGATCAGCCTGCTGACCCTGCTCGCCAACGCGATGCGGGATACCGGCCGTGGCGCATTGGTGGTGTTCTCCTCGGTAGCCGGGGTGCGGGTGCGACGGGCCAACTACGTCTACGGCTCGGCCAAGGCCGGTCTGGACGGATTCGCCAGCGGGCTGTCCGATGCGCTGCACGGCAGCGGGGTGCGGCTGTTGATCGTGCGACCCGGGTTCGTGTTCGGCCGGATGACCGAGGGCATGGATCCCGCGCCGCTGTCGAGCACACCCGCGCAGGTGGCCGCGGCCACGGCGCGGGCATTGTCGACGGGCCGCCGCACGGTATGGGTGCCCTGGGCGCTGCGGCCGCTGTTCTTCGGTCTGCGTTTGTTGCCGCAAGGTTTGTGGCGGAGGATGCCCCGGTGACGTGCATCGTGGTTGGCATTGGCGCGGACGGAATGGCTGGCCTGTCGGAGGCCTCGCGGCGCGAACTGCAGAGCGCCACCGTCATTTACGGATCCCCACGCCAGCTTGATCTGCTCGACGACACCGTTCCCGCACCGCGGCACCCCTGGCCCACGCCGATGCTGCCCGCGTTGGAAGCGCTACCCGTCAATGATGATGTTCACGTCGTGGCCAGTGGCGATCCACTGCTGTATGGCATCGGTGGCACGCTTATTCGCCTTCACGGCGCCGACCGGGTGCGGGTGTTCCCGCACGTGTCCTCGGTGACGCTGGCCTGTGCCCGCATGGGATGGGCGGCGCAGGATGTCGAGATCATCAGCCTGGTCACCGCACCGGTTCATACCGCGGTTCGCCGGGGTGGGCGCGCAGTGGTGCTCTCGCGGGGTTCATCGACTCCGGCCGAGTTGGCGGCGGTGCTCACCGAAACTGGAAGGGGTGCTTCGGAGTTCACCGTGCTCCAGCAACTCGGTGGCCCCGGGGAGCGGATCCGCAGTGGCCCGGCCGAGGCCTGGGCGACCGCGCCATTGCCGGATATCGATGACCTCAATGTCATTGCGATCCAGTACCTGCCTGATGTGCGAGTCGGGGGCACACTGCCTGACGATGCGTTGCGCCACGATGGCCAGATCACCAAGCAGACGGTGCGCGCGGTGACACTCGCAGCGCTCGCTCCTCGCTCGGGACAGCTGCTGTGGGACGTCGGATCGGGTTCGGGCAGCATCGCCGTGGAGTGGTGCCGCAGCGCTTCCGGCTGTCTCGCAGTGGCATTCGAGAAAGACGGTGAGCGCCGCGGGCGGATCGTGGCCAACGCCCGTGCCTTCGGCGCCGATATCGAGGTCCGGACCGAGGCGCCGGAGGACTTCGAGGGCGCGGCGCAGCCGGACGTCATCTTCATCGGAGGCGGACTGACCGCTCCGGGACTGGTCGAGGCCTGCCTGGCGCAGTTGCCCAGCGGCGGGAGGCTCGTCGCGAACGCTGTCACGGTGGAGTCTGAAGCGCTTCTTTTGCAGTGGCATTCTCGACTCGGCGGCGAACTCCGACGGTTCCAGCACTATCAAGGCGAGCCATTGGGGGGCTTCACAGGCTGGCGTCCGCAGATGCCGATCACCCAGTGGCTGCTCACGGTCGTAGCGGTGACGCAAAAGTGACCGTGTACTTCATCGGTGCCGGACCGGGTGCGGCGGACCTGATCACCGTTCGCGGCCAGCGACTGCTCCAGCGCTGCGAGGTCTGCCTGTATGCCGGCTCGATCATGCCGGATGATCTGCTGGCGTATTGCCCGCCGGCGGCTCGCATCGTCGATACCGGTCCGCTGACACTGGATCAGATCATCGACGAGATCGCTGACGCCGACGCCGCAGGCCACGACGTGGCCAGGCTGCACTCCGGCGATCCGGGCCTCTACAGCGCCATCGCCGAACAAAGTCGCCGTCTCGACGCACTGGGCATCGGCTACGAGATCATCCCGGGCGTACCGGCTTTCGCCGCCGCCGCCGCCGCACTGGGCAGGGAACTGACCGTGCCGGGTGTCGCGCAGACAGTGATCCTGACCCGGGTTGCCACACTGTCCACCGCGATGCCCGACGGTGAGGACCTGACCGCACTCGCAGCGCACGGAGCCACGCTGGTGATCCACCTGGCCGCCCACCGCATCGATGAGACCGTGCCGGAACTGCTGGCCGGGGGGTACCTGCCGGAAACCCCGGCCGCCGTGGTCGCGTTCGCGAGCTGGCCGCAGGAGACGGTTCTGCGTGGCACGCTCGCTGATATCGCCGACCAGATGCATGACGCCGGGATCACCCGCACCGCAGTGATCATCGTCGGCGATGTGCTTGCGGCCGAGGGATTTACCGACAGCTATCTCTACTCGTCCGGTCGGTCGCGGGGAGACCGGCACTGATGCGGGTGCTGCTGCTCGGCGGCACAGCAGAGGCGCGCGCACTGGCCGAGCAATTACACCCGGATGTCGACATCATCAGCTCACTGGCAGGCCGGGTGCCTGATCCGGCATTGCCGGTCGGCCCGGTGCGCATCGGCGGATTCGGTGGCGCTGAGGGACTGCGCGACTGGCTTGCCGACAACGACATCACCGCGGTCGTCGACGCCACCCACCCGTTCGCGGCGACCATCACCGCCAACGCCGCAGCGGCGTGCGCCGAACTCGGCATGCCGCACCTGGTGCTCAATCGGCCGCCGTGGGATGCGGCAGGTGCGACAGTCGTCGCCACCGACACTGACGCAGCCGAAATCATTGCCGCCAAGGGGTATTCACGGGTGTTCCTGACCACCGGCCGTTCCGGTGTCGCTGCGTTCTCGCGCAGTGACGCCTGGTTCCTGATTCGTATGGTCACCGCACCGGAGGCCGCGGCGCTTCCGGCCAACCATGAGTTGGTGTTCTCCCGCGGGCCGTACCGCTACGACGACGAATATGAACTGGTTCGCACCAGAGGAATTGAGGTGCTGGTGACGAAGAACAGCGGGGGAGCGTTGACCGAGGCCAAGCTCGATGCGGCTCGCGGCTTGAATGTCGATGTGGTCATGATCGAGCGACCGTCATTGCCGGCTCGGGTCCAGGTGGTGGATTCGGTGCAGGAGGCCGTCGATTGGTTGAAGCCTGTCACACGGAGCCGGCAGGAACCACCCATTCAACCGGTTGTGCCGTGACGGCTGCGATCCGGTCGAAATCGTGGTCGTAGTGGATCACCGACACACCATGGTGTTCGGCGACCGCTGCGATGATCAGGTCGGGAATCTTCACCGTCCGGTGCAGCCCGTCGGCAGCCAGGGCGTGTTGTACCGCCCAGACGCGGTCCCACACGGTGTCCGGTGTGGTCAGGTATTCCAGCGCGTCCCGTCGATAGCGGCCCAAGACCTGGTGATCGGCGGCGGAGCGGGCTGACACGCCGGCCTCCACATCGCTGATGCCGCAACGCGCAAGCAGTCCGTGTTGCATCAAGGGTTCCAGCCGCTTTCGGACACCGGGAATGTGCGTGCGATACGCCGCAGACTTGTCAAGCAGGTAGCGAACATTCACCGTGATGCCTGCTCGTCTACCCCTCCGGCCGAGGCGGCGTCGCCAGGTTGCACCCACATTGCATTGACGGCATCCTCATCAGCCTCAGTCGTCTGCGCGAGTCGATCCAGCAGAGCGCGTGAGGCGCTCTTGCGCAGTGCGGCCCGCAACGCCGCGTGAATCGTGTTCTTCTTTCCGGTCGTGCCCAATTCCTTGGACGCTCGCTCCAGCAAATCGTCATCGAGATCGATCGTGGTCCGCGACATGCCATTAGCATATCAGTGGTATGCGCTGTACGGATGCGGGTCGTATATGCATAGTCAGCCCGGGTAGCGCCGGGGCGTGAACACGGTGTCGCCGGCCGCCGCGGTGTACCACTGGGTCTGGGACGACCCGATTATCAGCAGACAGCGCATATCGACATCTGCCGGGTCGAGGTCAGCCAGGCGAACAACTTTCACCGATTCGCCGGGGCCGGACACATCGCGGCCGATCACCACCGGTGTTCCGGCGTCACGGTGCTCGAGCAATAGATCCCGCATGGCCGCCACCTGCCAGGTGCGACTCTTGGACGCCGGGTTGTAGATCGCCAGCACGAGATCGGCGGCGGCCGCCGCGGAGAGTCGCGCGGCGATGACATCCCAGGGTTTGAGCCGATCGGATAGTGACAGGACCGCGTAGTCATGACCCAGCGGCGCGCCGACCCGGCTGGCCACCGCCTGTGCGGCGGTCATCGCCGGGATCACCCGCACGGCGACGTTCGGCCACTGCTTGGCCTCCTCGAGCACGGCCGTCGCCATGGCGAAAACGCCCGGATCGCCGGAGGAGACGACGGCCACCGCGCGGCCCTGCTCGGCCAGTTCGCAGGCCAGCCGGGCCCGCTGGGGTTCGTCGCTGTTATCGGACGGATGGCGGCGCTGTCCCGGCCGGATCGGCACCCGGTCCAGGTACGGTCCGTACCCGATGAGGTCGGTGGCTGAGGCCAACTCGCGCAGGCTCTGCGGCGTCATCCATTCGCTCATGCCCGGGCCGAGTCCGACGACCGCAACAGTTCCGGTGCGTGGAGCCAGTCGGGTGCTGCGGCCGTCACCCGGTACGACGGCGATCGAGAAGTAAGGGACCTGGGCGGCATCGACGTCGGCGGCGGGCATGACCCGCTGACCGTCGCTGCTGGCCCGCTCGACGTAGATCGCCTCATCGAGACGTCCGGCCAGTGAAAGCGCTTCGCGCACCTGCCGATACGTGCGACCTAGCTTCATGATCACGGCGGCGTCGGTATCGGCGAGGCGGCGGGCGAGTTCGCTGACCGGCAGCGTGCCGGGCAGCACCGACAGCACCTCGTCGCCCGTCGCCAACGGAGTACCGATCGCCGCTGAGGCCGCGCTCACTGACGTCACACCGGGCACGATCACCGCAGTGAAGCGGACGGCCAGTCGCGTGTGCATGTGCATGTAGGAGCTGTAGAACAGCGGATCGCCCTCGGCGAGCAGCGCGACGTTGCGGCCAGCGTCCAGATGCGCGGCGATTCGATCGGCGGCCTCGGTGTAGAAATCCTCCATCGCGCCGTCGTAACCGCCGGGGTGGTCGGTGTCTCCGGTGGTCACCGGGTAGATGAGGTGTTCCTCTATCTGGCCGGGCCGCAGATAGGGCTCGGCGATGCCGCGCGCGATGCTCCTACCGTGACGCGCACTGTGATACGCCACCACGTCGGCCTCACCGATAATTCGGGCGGCCTTGACGGTCACCAACTCCGGATCGCCGGGGCCCAGACCGACACCGAACAACGTCCCCTTCTTCATTCGCTTCTGCTCATTGCTCATTCGGCAGGCCTCATTCGCGGGCGCTCGCGATCGCATTGACTGCCGCCGCCGCCATCGCACTGCCGCCTCGCCGGCCGAGCACCACCAGATAGTCCATCCCGCGCGGATTGTCGATCAGTTCCTGCTTCGACTGGGCCGACCCGACGAATCCCACCGGGCCGCCGAGTACCGAGACCGGCGCTGGCATACCGTCGTCGATGAGTTCGAGTAACCGGAACAGCGCGGTGGGTGCGTTGCCGATCGCCAGCACGGCGCCGTCCATGCGGTCGGCCCACAACTCGACACCGGCCGCTGAACGGGTGGTGTCGCGGCGTTGGGCCAGATCGGCCGCGCGGGGGTCGGCGACCAACGACACCACTTCATTGCCGGCGGGCAGCCGCGCCGCGGTGATACCGGCAGCCACCATCGACGAGTCGCACAGGATCGGAGCCCCCGCGGCCAGAGCGGCGTAGGTGGCAGCCACCACGGCAGGGGTGAAGGCCACGTGCTCGGTGAGGTCGACCTGCCCGCAGGTGTGGATCAGTCGCACCACCGCCCGGGCGACGTCCTCGGGGAACCGGCTCAGGTCCGCCTCGGCCCGGATCGTCGCGAAGGACTGCCGGTAGATCTCACCGGCATCGCGGATGTAGTCGAGCACGTCATCACCCTACGGCGGGCCGGTGCGACGCGACATCGCCCGGTAACCGTCGGCTGTGGCTACCAGCACCTCACCGGCCGGCGGACTGCCGCAGGCGCGTTCACAGCCGACGAAATGAACCCTATTCAGCGCAGTCGCGCCTGATTCGGCCAGCCGGGTGGCCTCGGCCCGTACATCGGCGCGCGACCGCTCGCATCCGGGGCTGCCTACGCAGGCGCTCACCTCAAGCCAGGGTGAGGTCTCATCGAATACGAGCCCCAACGGCGCCAGCACCCGCAGGGAGGCGTCGGCAACGCCCTCGGCGAGGTCGCACACCAGCAGCGACCGCCACGGCGTGATCACCACCGATGTGTCGATAGCGGCCACGAACTGTGCCTGCCGGACCGACAGCACTCCCAGGGGCACCGCCGCACCGAGCGCGACGTGACCGTCGTCCTGCTCGATCCACCCGACGGGGGGACGGTTGAGCGGCGCGAATCTGTCGCCCGCCGGGCGAGCTGGTGTGAACCCGGTTAGTAGGGACCCAGGATCGTCCAATTCGCTGATTCGCCAGGCATCCCCGCGCAACTCGGCGAACCGACTCGCAATCGTCGCCAGGGCGGGGACCGCGGCGTCCAGGCCCAGTCGGATACCGGTGTCGCGGCCGGCCAGCAGCAGGGCGACGGTCTCGCTATCGATGGCGTGGACGCCGACATCCGCGGCCAGACCGGACACGTCGGCGCTGCCGTCGTCGATGCTGAACCAGAATCGTCCGGGAAGCCGCGACAGATCTGGTGCGGCCTGGATCGCGAGGTCCAGCGCGGCCACCCACGGGCGTACGTCGACTACGCCGCCGAGGCGGCCCGAGAGCGGTGAGGCGACGATATTGCGCACCCGTTCGTGGGTGGGTGAGGGCAGCAGCCCGGCCGCAGCCACCACATCGGCGACCGCCGAGGTGTCGGTGATCCCGCGCACCTGCAGATTGCCCCTGGCGGTGAGTTCGAGAATCCCGCCGGCGAAACGCTCGGCGGCCTCGGCAAGGGACCCCAACTGACCGGCGGTGATCATCCCGCCCGGCAGGCGCACCCGGGCCAGCGCACCGTCAGCGGCCTGATGAAGATGCAGGGCGCCTGGACAGGCGTCATCCTTGCGCGATCGGGCCACCTGTTCACCGTACGACGTGGCCGGGGGCGGACCGCCGAGGTGGCTGCGGTACGAATAGCGGGTGCCCCGGCCCACCATCGTCCTGTTGTCGACATCCGACACCGACCTGATCACCGCGCGCGCCAGCGCAGCCGGTTATCGCTGGGCCAACCCGACGCGGCTGGCAGCGGGTCAGCTCGCCGAGTTGCTCGAGGGCGCCGCCGTGGTGGTGGTCCGGGTGCTCGGCGGCTACCGGGCCCTGCAGAACACCATCGACACCGTCATCGCGAGTGGGCTTCCGGCCGTGGTGGTCAGCGGTGAGCAGGCGCCCGACGCCGACCTGATAGAACGGTCCACCGTGCCCGCGGGAATTGCCATGCAGGCCCATATCTATCTGGCCGAGGGCGGCGTGACGAACCTGGTCCAGTTGCACGACTTCCTCTGCGACACCGTGCTGATGACCGGATACGGATTCAGCCCGCCGGCCGCCACACCGCCGTGGGGAATTCTCGACCGCGTCTGCGCCACTGTGTCGGGGTGCCCCGGCTGTCCGGGTGGGGTGGCGTGTTTCTCGGGTATGGCCGCTGCCCGCGCGGCCGTGCCCGCTGATGCCCCCACGATCGCGGTGCTGTACTACCGCGCTCAGCAGTTGGCCGGTAACACCGCCTATGTCGAAGCACTGTGCTGTGCGATCGAACGCGCGGGCGGACGGCCGATGCCGATCTACTGCACATCGCTGCGCACACCCGAGCCTGACCTGCTGACGCTGCTGGGTGGAGTCGACGCCATGGTGGTGACCGTGCTGGCGGCCGGTGCGGCGGTGCCGGCGGCGGTGACCGCCGGGGGAGACGACGACAGTTGGAACGTCAAACAACTTGCCGCTCTTGACATCCCAATCCTACAGGGACTCTGCCTGACCAGTTCACGCGCGCAGTGGGTGGCTAATGACAGCGGTATGAGTCCCCGGGACGTGGCCACCCAGGTCGCCGTGCCGGAATTCGACGGACGCATCATCACGGTGCCCTTCTCGTTCAAGGAGATCGACGCCGAGGGCCTGATCTCCTATGTGCCCGATCCCGAGCGGTGCGCCCGGGTTGCTGGTCTGGCAATCAACTACGCCACTCTGCGTCGCGTCAGCGCGGCTGACAAACGTGTCGCGTTGATGTTCTCCGCGTATCCGACCAAATACTCCCGTATCGGCAATGCCGTCGGGCTGGACACGCCATCCAGCACCATCGCATTACTGAATGCTTTGCGGGACAACGGGTATCGCATCGGCGAGGTTCCCGGACTGGCCAGCGGTGATGGTGATGCGCTGATGCATGCGCTGATCGAGCGCGGGGGACTGGACCCCGATTGGCTCACCGACACCCAAATGGCCTCCCGGGCTATCCGTATCCCTGCGGCGCGTTATCGCGAATGGTTCGACACTCTGCCGGAGGAACTTCGCGAATCTATGGTGCAGCACTGGGGCGAGCCGCCGGGTGAATTATTCGTCGATCGCAGCCGTGACCCGGACGGTGAGATCGTGGTCTCCGCAATCGAATCCGATAATATCGTGGTGCTGGTCCAGCCGCCGCGTGGATTCGGTGAGAACCCGATCGCCATCTACCACGATCCCGATATGCCGCCCAGTCACCATTACCTCGGCACCTACTTCTGGCTGCGCCACGAATTCGGCGCCCACGCCGTGGTGCATATGGGCAAGCACGGCAACCTGGAATGGCTACCCGGTAAGAACGTCGGAATGTCGGCGAATTGCGGTCCCGATGCCGCACTCGGCGATCTGCCGTTGATCTACCCGTTCCTGGTCAACGACCCGGGTGAGGGCACCCAGGCTAAACGGCGGGCGCATGCCACCATCGTCGACCACCTGATCCCGCCGATGGCCCGGGCCGAGAGCTACGGCGACACCGCGCGACTGGAGCAGTTGCTCGACGAGCACGCCAATATCGCCGCACTCGACCCGGCCAAGCTGCCCGCGATACGTCAGCAGATCTGGACGTTGATGAGTGCGGCCAAGATGGACCACGATCTCGGCTTGGCGCAGCGCCCCGAAGACGACTCCTTCGACAACATGCTGTTACACGTGGATGGCTGGCTCTGCGAGATCAAAGACGTTCAGATCCGCGACGGGCTGCACATCCTTGGCGTGGCACCGACCGGGGAGGCTGAACTAGACATGGTGCTGGCGATCCTGCGGGCCCGGCAGTTGTTCGGCGGTGAGCAGAGCATTCCCGGCCTGCGTCAGGCCCTCGGACTGGCCGAGGACGGCACCGATGATCGGGCTGCCGTCGACGAAGCCGAGGAGCAAGCCCGCGGACTGCTGGCCGGACTGCAGGCAACCGGGTGGGATGCCGGTCAGGTCGATTCGCTGACCTCGGATCCGGGCGTCGCACGAATCCTCCGCTTCGCCGCCGACGAGGTGGTGCCTCGGCTGGCTGGAACGGCGGGAGAGATCACCCAGGTACTCCGCGCACTGGAAGGTCGGTATATCGCGGCCGGACCCTCCGGTTCGCCATTGCGTGGGCTGGTCAACGTGCTACCCACCGGACGCAACTTCTACTCGGTGGATCCCAAGGCGATGCCGTCGAAGTTGGCCTGGGAGACCGGCGTCTCGATGGCCGATTCGCTGCTCGAGCGCTACCGCACCGATCACGGCGAATGGCCCCGGTCGGTCGGGCTATCGGTGTGGGGCACCTCCGCGATGCGCAATTCCGGTGATGACATCGCCGAGGTGCTCGCATTACTTGGAGCACGGCCGATCTGGGATGAGGCCTCCCGCCGGGTCGTCGACCTTGAGGTGATCCCGCTTGCTGAACTGGAACGTCCGCGCATCGACGTCATCGTGCGCATCTCCGGATTCTTCCGCGACGCATTCCCGCACGTGGTGACCATGCTCGACGACGCGGTGCAATTGGTGGCCGGGCTCGACGAGCCGGCCGAGCAGAACTACGTCCGCGCCCACGTGCAGGCCGATCTCGATGCTCACGGTGACGAACGCCGCGCCACCACAAGGATTTTCGGCTCTAAACCGGGTACCTATGGCGCCGGCCTGCTGCAACTGATCGACAGCCGCAACTGGCGCGATGATGCCGACCTCGCCGAGGTGTACACGGCCTGGGGCGGATTCGCCTACGGCAGAGACCTCGACGGCCGACCGGCTGCCGCGGATATGTCGATGCAGTACCGCCGGATTGTGGTTGCGGCCAAGAACATCGACTCCCGCGAACACGATATCGCCGATTCCGATGACTACTTCCAGTATCACGGCGGGATGATCGCCACCGTGCGCGCGCTGACCGGGACCGCTCCGACGGCCTATATCGGTGATAACACCCGCTTCGACGCGGTCCGCACCCGCACCCTTACCGAGGAAACCGCCCGGGTGTTCCGGGCCCGCGTCGTCAATCCGCGGTGGATGGCTGCGATGCGCCGGCACGGCTACAAGGGCGCCTTCGAGATGGCTGCGACCGTCGACTACCTGTTCGGCTACGACGCCACGGCGGGCGTGATGGCCGATTGGATGTACGAGAAGATCACCGAGGCCTATGTGTTGGATCCGGAGAACCGAAAGTTCCTGGGCGAGTCCAACCCGTGGGCATTGCACGGGATGTCGGAGCGACTCTTGGAGGCGGCCGGCCGCGGAATGTGGGAGAACCCGGACCCGGCCATTGTGGCTCAGTTGCGGCAGGTGCTGCTCGAGGCCGAGGGAGATCTCGAAGCCCGGTAGATTGGCGCCATGCCTGCTCCCACCTTCTCCGAAGTTTCCAAGGCCCAGTACGTACTGCTGACGACGTTCACCAAAGACGGTCGGCCTAAGCCGACCCCGATCTGGATCGCCTACGACGGTGACCGGGCGGTGATGATCACCGAGAAGAAATCCTGGAAGGTCAAGCGGATCCGCAACACCCCGCGGGTCACCCTGGCCATTTGCGATCTGCGCGGCAACGTCAAAAGCGAACCGGTGGAGGCGATGGCCACGGTGCTCGACGATTCCCAGACCGAGGCCGTGTACCAGGCGATCAATAAGCGCTACGGGATCGTCGGGCAGATCTTTAACTTCTTCTCCAAACTCCGCGGCGGCGCCAAGCGCACCGTCGGCCTGGAGATCCGGGCTGCGTGATCATGAGAGTCGCCTGCCTTGCGCTCGTGGTGGCAGTGCTGCTGTCCGGATGTGATGCTCGCGCCGGCGTGGCGTCGATCGGTAGTCAGGATCTGCCCTCGCCCGTTTCGTACCGGGTCACCGGAACCGTGACCGTCGGCAAGCGCCCTGTCGGGGTGGCGGTGGATCCGAGTACCGGCACCGTCTATGTTGCCAATTGGGGCGACGGCACCGTTTCGGTGATCGACGCGGCGACGCGCACCGTCGTCGCCGACATTCCAATTGGCCGCGGTTCAGCCAATGTGGCGGTGGACCCGATCACGCATCTGGTCTATGTCAGCGATCACGACACAACGCTCTCGGTCCTAGACGGGAGGACGCACGCCGTCATCGACGCGGTGCCAGTCATTGCGAATCAAACCGGGGTTGTGGTGGATCCGGGAACCAACACCGTCTACGTCGGCAGTACGAGGTCGCCGGAGGGTGAACTTCCGTACTCGAGCGAACACGTTGTTTCCGTTGTCGACGGATCGACGCGTGCCGTCACCGGCACCGTCATCGCCGGTCTGGGGCGAAGCGGACTGGCGTTCGACTCGAGCGCTCGTATCCTCCACGTCGCGAATCAATGGGACAAAACGGTTGCGTCGATCGACGCTTCCACGAATACCGTCGCAGCAACTGTGGCCGTCGACGGCGGCCTGTTCCCGGGTGGCGCGATAGCGGTGGATCCCGGTACCCACACCGTCTACGTCATTCCCTACCGAGACAACTCTGTCGTGGTGACAGACGGTCAGACGAACGACGTCGTCGCGACCGTACCGGTTGGCGAAAACCTTTCATATCTTGCGGTTGACTCAGCCACGCACGCTGTTTATGTCACCCAGTACGACGGCACGGTCTCGATCATCGAGAACAGGCCATAAGCCGGCGAACCATGGAACCCACAGATCGCGTCTGGACCGGTGACACGGAGATCGTCTATGAGAGCGCGCGTGGATACGAGTGGTTCTTCGCTGAGCTGGTCGGGTGCTTCGGCGACTTCGGTATCAGCGATCTCAAGGAGATCTGGCACCGCCCAGATGACGACTTACCGTTTATCGAGTTGGTCTTCCGCCACGA
>NZ_JAEMSG010000143.1 GCF_016462945.1 Mycolicibacterium sp.
CACCTGGGAACCCCACCCGTTGAACACCCAGTCCACCGCGGCCACCGACCCATCGGCGGCGTGCACGAACGTCGGCCCGATATCGCGCATCCACGCGTCATTCAACGGCGCCTCGACGATCTCAATATCCGCTGACAGATAGCGGTCGGCGATATCGCGTTCGCTCGGATGTACGACCATGGTGACGGGTTCGAATTCGGCCACCGCATGCGCCACCGCGGCCCAGGTGGATCGCGCCTCGTCCTGATCCTCAGCAGACTCACCGAGGGTGTACCCATCACACGGGAAGGCCATCCAGACCCGTTCCTGTGGCGCGTATTCCGCCGGCATCCGGTAGTCGGAAGCTGGAGCATTCATCTGATCGCCTCTCTTAGTGGTGGTGTTCGCGGCGGGGGGGTGCGCCGCTCACCTGTTGCTTCGAATGCTGCGGCGAATGCGAGCAGTGCGTTGTCGTCATAGGCCCGACCGGCGAAGGTCAGTCCGACCGGCATACCGATATCGGCCATCGTTCCCATCGGAACCGTCACGGTCGGGATTCCCAGATGGCGCGGAACCAGATTGCCGTTCGCGACCCACACTCCATTGCGCCAACCCAGATCGGCAGACGCGGGGTTGACGTCCATATCGGCGGGACCGACGTCGGCGACGGTCGGGAAGATCACCGCGTCGAGTCCACGCCGGTGCATCCACTCCTCGAAGTCGACCTTGCGGGTGCGCTCCAATCCGCGGAGTCCTTCTTCCAAATGCGGAATGTCGAGGAACGATTCGTATCCGTGGTCGCGGATGAAGTCCGGGTAGCTATTGATCTCATCGCTGCCCTCGCCGAATCCCTCGACCCGGTCCGGCAGTGCACCGGGATCATTGACCCAGATGAGACTTCCGTCGACCGCGGCGAGATTCGGCAGGTTCGGGTCACCGTTCGCGCGCAGGAAGTCGTCCCACGCCCACGCGGAAAGGTCGAGGACTTCGCGCTGGAGGAACTCAGGACTCACCAGTCCGCGGGTTTTGATCGATGGCATACCGTCGCGGTCGTGCTCATAGTTGGACACCACGGGGAAATCCACCAGCATGACGTCGGCGCCCGCGGCTACCAGGTCGGCTCCCGCGGCGCGGAACAGATCCAGGATCGACGGCCGGGTCTCGATCCGCTGACCGGTCGCGCCGCCGATGCCCAGGCCCTCACCCACGCCGGCCTCCGGATCGGCATTGACATACATGCGCGGAACCCCGAAACGCTTGCCCGCCAAAGTCCTTCGGGCCGCATCACGGTCACGTGGAATCAATGCCGGATACGACTTCGGTCGCACGTTGGACGCCGGCCGGATCTTGACCCAGGGCTGCGTCCGCCACAGGTCCCCGCGCGGATTCGGATCGTCGGCAACCAGGACGTCCAACACCTCACACATATCGGCCATCGTGCGGGTGTGCGGAACCACCACATCCATGGTGGGCACCAACGGCCAGTTGCCCCGTACCGAGATCACCCCGCGCGATGGCGTGTAGGCGCACAGTGCGTTATTGGTGGCCGGGGCTCGGCCACTGGACCAGGTCTCCTCGCCGAGCCCGAACGCCGCGAAACTCGCCGCCGTCGCGGTACCCGATCCGTTGGATGATCCCGATCCGAAGGCCGAGGTCAAAAAGTCCGCGTTGTAGGGACTTTCGGCGCGCCCGTACACACCACGCTGCATACCGCCATTCGCCATCGGCGGCATATTCGTCAGCCCGATGAGGATCGCACCGCCGCCCCGCAGTCGTTCAATCGCGAAGGCATCCGTGTCGGCCACGAGGTTTGCGAAGGCATGCGAACCCGCCGCCGCGGTCAGACCCTTCGCCAGGTAGCTGTCCTTGGCCGTGTACGGGATGCCGTCCAGTGGGCCGAGTAACTCACCCCGGGCACGTCGCTGATCGGAGGCTTCCGCCTCGGCCAGAGCGTCGGGATTGAACACGATGACCGAGTTCAAAAGCGGCCCGCTGCGGTCATAGGCATCAATCCGGCGCAGGTAGGACTCGACGAGTTCGACACTGGTCACCCGGCCGTCCTCGAGAGCGCGTCGAAGGTCCGCGATACCCGCCTCGGCAACCTCGAATGACCCCACGAACGCCTTACCTCCGATGACCAGTGCGCTAACCAGTTATTGGATCACGGTTCGCCCTGCCCGCCCGGGATGATGAGCGGTTGGGCTCAGCGATCTTTGGCGGCAGCCCGGACGGGTCCGCTGCGGATGTGTGAAAATTGAGCAGGCGGGCGGATCGCGACTCCCGTTCACGACAAAGGGGCCCTCCATCCGCGGATACTCACCAGAGAGGATCGATCCGGCTATGGCACGACGAGCGTCACGCATCGGTGCTGCGCTCATTGCTGCGTCGCTTGCCGCGGGTTGTAGCACTGCCGAGCCCGAGCAGGAATCCGGACAGATGACCGTCACCTATCAGGATGCGACAACACCCGCGGCGATCCAGGGCCGAACGCTCATGCAGAACGCGCGCGTATTGGAAGATATGGCCGATTACATCAACGGCTATCTGAAACTACCGTACGGAATCGAACTCGTGGGATCGCAGTGCGACGAGCAGAACGCCTTCTGGAGCGCGGCGAACAAGAGGATCACCGTCTGCTACGAGTTCGCCGACTTCTTCCTGACCGTGTTCAACACCGACCCCAACGAACACGTCACCGACCCCGCCGAGGCAGCAGTCAATTCGATAATCGCAACCGCGTATCACGAGCTCGGCCATGCGGTCATCTCCATCTATGATCTACCGGCGACCGGGCGACTGGAAGACGCTTCCGACCAACTCGCCGCCTACATGTGGCTCGTGCCCGATGACAACATCAAAAACGACGCGCCCCAGGTCGTCAAAGATTTCGCCGAGATGTTCAAGCGGTACTCGGCTAACCGCAGGGGTCTGGTCAACGACGACTTCGCCGATGAACACTCGCTGGATCTGACCCGCATGTACAACCTCGCCTGCTGGGTCTACGGAGCGAATCCGGCCGCCAATGCCGACGTGGTGGCCCAGGTCGGGCTTCCGAAAGTGCGAGCCGACAGCTGCGAGTTCGAATTCCGGCAGATTTCTAAGGCCTGGAAGACGCTGCTGGCGCCGTACGTCAAGTAAGGCTTCAGAGCCCGTTTCACGACGTCGGGGTGACCCCTGAAATCTGGCGGAGGGAGTAAAACCGGGGATACCACGCCCGGCCCTGCTGTATAAAAATGGCCATGGCTAACTCGACGTCGACCCGCGGTCGTCGGCCCCGCACTCCGTACGGGTGGTTGGGTGCGGGTGCCGTGGGTGTGGGTGTGTGGGCGGCGTTGGCTGGTGGAGCCGCGGTGGCCCACGCTGAGGGCCCGGCAGCTGACTCGACGAGTTCTGGATCGGTGGGTCGCGATGTCTCGGCGGCGGCCAACAGTGGCGTAGCGCGGCGGCCGTCACGTACGGCGGCCAGCCGGGTGGCCCGTCAGACTCCGATGTCGTCGGTGGGGGTGTCGGATTCCCACCCGGCGGGGGTGCCTGCGGTGGCGAGTCGGGTTCGCCGCGACCTCAGCGGTGTCGCGCCCACTGCGGCGGCGGGCTGGCAGCCGGGCAGCGTTCTACGGTTCGTCATCGGTAATGGCACAGCGGACAACCCGAACGCCGGCATCCTGCTGGGTAACGGATTCTCCTATGACTACCCGACGTGTTCGCAGGGTGGCTGCAACGGTGGCAACGGCGGCATGATCGGTAATGGCGGCGACGGTTTCGCCGGCGGTCACGGCGGTGCGGCTGGATGGTTCGGTTCCGGCGGCAAGGGTGGTGCGGCCACCGCGGTTGGTGGAACCGGCGGCAGGGGCGGGTCCGGCGGGTTGTTCATCGGTGACGGCGGTACCGGCGGGCCCGGCGGTCCTGGTGGCGGTGTCGGCGGTGACGGCGGTAGCGCTGGCGTGTTGTCAGTCCTGGGCACCGGTGGTATCGGTGGTGCGGGAGGCGTCGGGGTCGACGGCGGCCCAGCCGGGAAGTCAGGTTTTGACGGAAGCCCCACCGGCCCGAACGCGCCGGGGCTCGCGTGGCCGGCGCGCATCGCACTCGACCTGTTCCTCAAGGGCGGGGCGTTACTCGGGCTGCAGTCGGGCTACGTCGCGATGTTCGCGGTCGACGGCAATGTTGTAGACGCGGCGACGGCCGGTTACGCGGACATCGCCTCGCGCACGCCCATGGAACTCGACACGCGATTCCGCATCGCCTCGATGACCAAGCCCATCACCGCGGTCGCGGCGATGATCCTCGTTGAAGAGGGCCGCCTCGGCCTTGACGATCCGGTGGCGCAATACATTCCCGCCGCCGCAGACCTTCGCGTCGCCACGAGCCAGACCGCTCTGCCGGATGGGACGATCCCCAGCGTTGCGCTCGACGCGCCCCTCACGGTGCGCGACCTGCTGAAGTTCTCGTCGGGGATCGGTGGGGGCGGCAACGCATCGGATCTCGAACGGCTCTGGGCCGCGAATAACCTCTACGCCGGCTCGGGCTCACTCGCGCAGCGCGTGGATCGGATTTTCACCGCGCCGCTTTATGAGCAGCCCGGCACACGCTGGCGCTACGGCTGGTCCGCTGACGTGCTCGCCCGCGTGGTCGAGGTTGCCAGCGGCGAGCCCTTCGGAGATTTCGTCACCGGGCGCATCCTCGCACCCCTCGGTATGACGTCGACCGAATTCCTGACGGCCGAATCCCCGCGGGACCGACTCGCCACCATGTACACCCAGGATTCGGCCGGCCATCTGGTGGCCGTTGATCGACTGGGCGGTGATTCGCTGGACTGGACGCCGGGCGGAAGCGGGCTCGTCTCCACTGCCGGGGACTACATGCGGTTTGCGTTGATGCTCTGGAATCGCGGGACCTTTCAGGACACTCAAATCCTGAAGCCGGAAACCGTCACCCTGATGACACAGCCTGCCGTGCAATCGGGCGTGCTCGTTGACTCGGGCATCGAGGGCCTCGGCTGGGGACTCGGTATGGCGGTGGTGGTTGACGGCGACGCGACCGCCACCTTCGACCGCACCGGCGACTTCTGGTGGTCAGGCACCTATGGCACGACATTCTTCGTCAGCCCCACGACCGGCCTGGTCGGTATCGTGCTCAGCCAAAACCAGAGCGGCCCATACAGTCCGACGCCCTATGTGGTTTATCTCGCGCAGGCGCTTGCATTCCTCGGGCTGTAACGGTCAGATGGTTCCTGGCTCGAGGGCACCCACAGGTTGCCGACGCACACCCTTCCCGACTAAACCGGCGCGCAACTGCACGCCACGGCGGGCAGTCCGTCGGCCAGTTCCGCATGGTCGCTGACGAATTCGTGACGCTTCTGTTGCCGCCACCGATTGCTGAACCTGCCTGCGCGTGCCGGGGTAATGTTTGCTCATTGAGTAATGTTGGGCCAACGCGTGAAGGCAGTGTGCACATGGGTGATCGACGGGTTTTGCTGGGGACAAGCGCGGTTCTGGTCGGGCTGGGATCGGCTCTGATCTCCGGGACGGCGGTTGCTGCCGCCGAGACCGGTGAGGGCGACAGCAAGCCCGACACGTCCGCGTCCGGCAGTGCGTCCTCGGCACCCGCGGCAGCTTCGCGCCGCGCCAACACCCGGAC
>NZ_JAEMSG010000213.1 GCF_016462945.1 Mycolicibacterium sp.
TTGCGCCGAGCGCGCCGGGTCGGTGACCACGGAAAGATTCAGGCCGAAGCCCCGACCCACCCAGAACGGCGCGCCCAGGAACGGCTGACGCTTCTGTTCCTCGGTGAGCCGGTCGGTGCGCATCAACTGAACGGACTCCTCGGACAGCACCCGCACACCGTCGACAGTCCCGGCCCCCAATAGCATCCGCGCGAACCGCAGATAGTCATCGGTCGTCGACACCAACCCCCCGCCAGCCTGGCAGAACCTCGGCTCTTTCACCGGTATCGGGCCCATCATGTCGTGCTGCAGCGTTCCCGCATCGTCGAGCCGGTACATGGTTGCGGCGCGCCCGCGTGCTTCCGGCGCGATGAAGAAGCCGGTATCTGTCATGGCAAGCGGCTCGAAGATCCGTTCGCTGAGCACGACGTGCAGGGGCTTGCCCTCGATACGCGACAGGGCGATACCGAGAACCTCGGTGCCGTGGCTGTAGGTGAGCCGTTCGCCCGGCTGATGAAGCAGAGGCAACGCCGCCACCTCGGCCAGCCAGTGGTCTTGATCCTGGCGCAGCGACACCTGCCCGTAGGCGCGGCTGATCGGCCCACCCACGGAGAACCCGTAGGCCAGCCCGCTGCGATGGGTCATCAGGTCGTCGATGGTGATCGGCCGCCGGGCCGCCACGGTGTTATCCAGCGAACCGGTCGGATCGATCAGGACCCGCATATCGGCAAGCTCGGGAAGCCACCGGCTGACCGGGTCGGTCAGCGCCAGCTTGCCCTCCTCGACCAGCGTCATCGCCGCTGCCACCGTGACCGGTTTGGTCATCGAGGCGATCCGGAAGATTGTGTCGCGCTGCATGGGCAGATTGGCCTCGATATCGCGCTGACCGATCTCGTTGACCTGCAGCACATTCCCGCGATGCCACACCAACGTCACCGCGCCGGAGATCAGCCCGGCTTCGACGGCCTCGGCGATCGAGGACTGGTTGTCGGCGAGGCTCATCGGCAGGAGTCTACGCACCCGATATTCGGGTGTTAGGCTGCTGAAAATCGACATCCTTTAACGATCCGTCCCGAGAGGCGGAGAAGGAGGTCCGGGTAGCTCTTGGGTGCCACCGACCGTGAACTCGCCTCCGATGCGGACGTCGCTAGAACCGTTTCCCGCATGGCCCATCAGATCATCGAGAAAACCGCCCTCGACGGTGCTGGCGCGCCGCGTGTGGTGCTGCTGGGAATCCCGACCCGCGGGGTCACGCTGGCGAATCGGCTCGCCCAGAAGATCAACGAGTTCAGCGGCATCACCGTCGCCCGCGGCGGACTCGACATCACGCTGTACCGCGACGACCTCGACTCCAAGCCGCCGCGCGCCCTGGAGGAGACCTCGATACCCGCCGGGGGCATCGACGGCTCCCTGGTGATCCTCGTCGACGACGTGCTCTACACCGGGCGCTCAGTTCGCTCAGCGCTGGACGCGCTACGCGATATCGGCCGGCCGGAGGCGGTCCAGTTAGCGGTGCTCGTCGACCGCGGCCACCGCGAATTGCCGCTGAGGGCGGACTACGTCGGCAAGAACGTGCCCACCTCGCGCAGCGAGAACGTCAAGGTGCGACTGGTCGAGGACGACGGCGTCGAGGGGATCTGGATCGCGCCGGAAGGCGGTCCGGCCCGATGAGCGCTTGCGCGAAGAGCAGAAGGCAGCGATGAGCGCTTGCGCGAAGAGCAGAAGGCAGCGATGAGCGCTTGCGCGA
>NZ_JAEMSG010000144.1 GCF_016462945.1 Mycolicibacterium sp.
CGCCGAAGAGCATGGTGCGCAGGCCGTAAAGAGCGTCCCCGGGGCCGGCCCCGGTCACCACTGCGCCGAAGCCGCCGAGCGCCAGCACGGCGGCAGCCGCGGCGCCGACCACACTGAGGCCACGCCGGCTCCGCTGGGGACCGGCGGTCCACTTCTCCCGGTTCTCCCGGTTGACGCTGGCCGGTCGATCAGCCAGGCCGGCGTTCAGCGCGGTGATCGCGTCGGCTTCGGAGATCAGGCCGGTCGCCGGCGGGAAGCGCATCTCGTCTCGCCAGCCGCCGAGCAGTGCCGCAAGTTCGGCGTCGGCGGCGCCCTGCGGGGTGACGGGGCGGCCGGTGGCCAGCGCGTCGATGAAGTCGTCGCTGTTGCGGATGGCGTCGAGTGAGGGCTCGTTGACGGAGTCAGACATAGTCGAATTCCGATCCGTCGATCTCAGCCTTCAGCCGAGCCAGGGCGCGGTGCTGGGCAACCCGCACCGCTCCGGGGGTGCTGCCGACAGCCTCGGCGGTCTCTTCGGCGGACATCCCCACCACGATCCGAAGTGTCAGGATCTCCCGCTGCTTCTCGGGAAGCACGGCGAGCAACTTGGTCATCCGGGCGGCGGAGTCGGACTGAATCGCCATCTGCTCGGGGCCTGCATCCATCGAGAGCCGTTCCGGGAGCACCTCGGTGGGCTCGGAACGGTTACGGCCTGCCGCGCGATGAGCGTCGGCGACCTTGTGCGAAGCGATGCCGTATACGAAGGCCAGGAACGGGCGTCCCTGATCCTGGTAGCGCGGCAGCGCCTGGATGGCGGCCAAGCAAACCTCCTGAGCAACGTCGTCAGCCGAGAGCCCACTGCGCTCTGCGGCCCCCACTCGCGCCCGGACGTACCGGATCACGATTGGGCGGATGATCTCCACTACTTCCCGAAGGGCATCACGGCTGCCTGCCACGGCCTCAGCCACAGCAGCGTCGAGACGCTCTCCTGGAATGGTCATCGGCGACGGCATCTCCAACGTTACGGACGGGGGATTGAAGGCAGGTTGGCTCAGTTACAGACAATATCGGCCGGAACTGCGGATAGCCGGTTAGCGGCTGCTCAGCCGCCCGCCGTGGCGGGTGATAAACGTTGCACTCAGGTCACGAATGTCGACGACCTCGGCCCCGGCGTGGGTGCTGCTGCCGATATCGGCCAGCAGGCAGGCCAGTGCCCACCGCAGCGGTACCAGGCCGTGGCTCTGGGTATCAGCCAGGGCCGCATCGGCCACCGCCCGCGAACCTGCCAGGTCGCCGCTGCTGCACAGGGCCGCTGCGAGCACGACCTCGCTCTTCACCCGGTGGCGGCACAGTGCCGGGCGGGCCTGGGCGGCTAGCTCCCGCGCGCGCTGAGCATGGTTGAGCGCATCGGCTCCCTCGCCCGCAGCCATCGCCAATTCGGAGCTCACCCAGGCCAGCCTGATCGCCAGCCGCGGCGCAAGGCTGCCGGCCGCTTCCATCAGCCCGTCGACGCGATTCAGTAGCGCCGCCGATACGGCCAGCCGGCCCAACCCCAGGGCATCGGCCGCCAGTCCGATCAGCGCGTCGACGCCGGATTCCGGATCCTGACCTGCCAACGCCAGGGCCCGTCCGTCCCAGCCGCGGGCCTGCGCGTGCCAGCCGAGTTGTCGATGAAACGACGCCCGGGTACTCATGGCCAGGGAGATCCGCCGGCCCCGAGGCTCCGCGCGTAGCAGCTCAGCGAGATCGGCGTGGGCGCTGCTGTATCGCCCCTGACCGCCTGCCGCCACCGCACGCAACAGCAACTCGTCGGCATTCCGCGCGGCCGGCAACGGCCAGCAGCCGGGATCCGCACCGAAAGCGGCGGCGGCCAGCGTGGTCGAGATCATTGGGACACGACGCTATCAATCGCGGTTAAGAGTTTGTGCTGCCCACGTTACGACCGGGTCATTGACGCGATTTCCCGCCACCCCTAGCGTTGCGGTCACGAGTGGTCACCGGCGACAGAACTCGAGATGGAGGCAAAGCAGATGTGCCGCCAGTGCCCGGTGATCGTGCAGTGCCGGTCCCATGCGCTCAGTGTCGGTGAGCCCTATGGCATCTGGGGCGGCTTGAGCGAGGCTGAACGCGAGCTGCTCCACAAGCGCGGAATCGGCCGCCGGAGCGCGTGAGCTTCTTACAGCGGATGGTGGCAGGCCACAGAGTGCTCCCCCGCACCGGATAATCGCTGAACCAGTGGCGGGCGCTCATGGGCGCAGATATCCGTCGCCGCCGCACAGCGCGGATGAAACGCACAGCCGGTCGGTGGTGTCGCGAGGCTCGGCACATCCCCGCGGAGGATGATCCTTTCGCGCTTCCGGATCCCGGACACTTCGGGAATGGGCACTGCCGATAACAGGGCATTCGTGTAGTGGTGCGCGGGGCGGTCGCACACCTCAAGCGCCGGGCCGACCTCGACGATCCGGCCCAGGTACATGACCGCGACGCGGTCCGATACCTGCCGCACGACAGCGAGATCATGTGCGATGAAAACATAGGTCAGGCCTAGATCCCGCTGCAGGTCGGCGAGCAGGTTGAGAATCTGGGCCTGGACCGACACGTCGAGCGCGGAGACCGGTTCGTCGGCGATGACAAGACGGGGATTGAGCGCGATCGCCCGGGCAATGCCGATGCGTTGGCGCTGACCGCCGGAGAACTCGTGCGGGTAACGGTCGGCGTACTCGGGTCGGAGTCCGACGATCTCAAGCAGTTCCCGAGAACGCTCCCGCCGCTGTGCCGCCGTGCCCACGCCATGAATGGCGAGCGGTGCGCCGACGATGGCGCCCGCGCGGTGCCGGGGATTCAGCGATGCGGCCGGATCCTGGAACACGATCTGCATCTCCCGGCGCAGCCGGCGCAGTTCCTCGCCCTCGATACCGGTGATGTCCGTACCGGCGAAGGAGATACTTCCCGCATCGGGGTTCAGCAGGCGCAGCAAAACCCGCCCCAGTGTCGATTTGCCGCATCCCGACTCGCCGACAAGCCCGAGCGTCTCACCCTCATGAACATCGAGCGAGACGTCATCCACGGCGTGGATCCACCCCCTGGTGCGCCGCAGGAGGCCGTTGCCACGCAGGGGATAGCGCTTGGACACGCCGCTGGCGCGCAGCAGTGGGCTGTTCATCTCAGCGCTGCCCGCCCGTCCCGGGGCAGGATGCACGCGTCGAAATGTCCGGCGCCGTCCCCGATCAGCGCCGGTGTCATATCGCACTCGGACAACCGGTGGTCACAGCGTGGGGCGAACACGCAGCCGATCCGGTGGTCGTGCGGTGCCGGTGGTGCGCCGGGAATCGTCGGTAGCCGTTCCGGTCGTGGACGGTCGACACGGGGCATCGAGCCCAGCAGTCCCCAGGTGTAGGGATGGCGAGGGTCGTCGAAGATCGCCGCCGTGGGCCCGGACTCGACCACCTTTCCGTCGTACATCACCGCGACGTGATCGGCGAGCTCGGCCACAACGCCGAGATCGTGGGTGATGAGCACGACGCTGGTGCCGTTTTCCAACGCGACGGCCCGGACCAGGTCCAGGATCTGCGCCTGGATGGTGACGTCGAGCGCGGTCGTGGGCTCGTCGGCGATCAGCAGCTTGGGCTTGCAGGACAGCGCCATCGCGATCATCAGGCGTTGGCGCTGGCCTCCGGAGAATTCGTGCGGGAAGGAATTGAGGCGCTGCGCCGGATCGGGAATCCCGACCTGCTGTAACAACTCAACGACCCGGTCTCGGGCTTGCGCCTTGGAGAGATGCTCGTGCGCCCGGAGTTGCTCGGCGATCTGCCAGCCCACCCGCAGCACCGGGTGCAGCGAGGTCATCGGGTCCTGGAAGATCATCGCGATCTCTGCTCCGCGGATCTTCCTCCACTCGTCGCGCTTGAGCGCCAGAAGATCACGCCCCCGGTAGCGCACCTCGCCCTCAATACGGGCGTTCGGGTCGATGAGCAGACCCATGACGCTCATCATCGTCACGCTCTTGCCGGAGCCCGACTCACCGACTATCCCGAGGACGCTTTGCTCCTCGACGGTGAAGGAGACGCCGTCCACTGCGGTCACCGAACCGTTCTCGGTCTCAAACCGCACACGCAGGTCGATGACCTCCAGCAGTGGGGTGTTCACGAGGCCCGTGTCCTCGGGTCGAGCCAGGCATAGAGGACGTCGACCGCGGCGCTGGCGATGACGATGACGAATGCCCCGTAGAGAACGGTTGTCATGATCACCGGAAGGTCAAGGCCGGCAAGTGAGAGGTATGTCAGCCGGCCGACCCCGGGCAGCCCGAACACGACTTCGACGAGCAGTGCCCCACCTGCGACCAGCGCTCCGAAGTCCAGCCCAAACAGGCTCACGAAGGTGATGAGGGATGCCCGGAGTTGATGCCGCAGCAGCACGCGGCGCTCGGAGATGCCCTTGGCGCGGGCGGTGCGGATGTAGTCCTCGTTCTCCTTCTCGATGAGATCGGAGCGAAGCACGCGCGCATAGAACCCGACGAACAGGATCGAGAGGACGATCCAGGGGATGACCAGATGCTGAAACCAGAGCAGCGGGTTGTCTGTCAGTCGCGTATAGCCAAGGGGCGGAACCCATCTGAACAGAAAGGTGTCGTTCCACCGCTGCTGGGTGAGCAGGTTCGCGACCATACCGAGCCAGAACACCGGCAGTGACACACCGACGAGCGCGACGGCCATGATCAGCGGATCCCAGACAGTGCCGCGCAGCGCGGCCGACAGGACGCCTAACGCGATGCTGGCGAGCACCCAGATGACGGATGCACCGAGCACCAGCGAGAGCGTCACCGGCGCGGCGCGAACGATCTCAGGGATCACCTGGACGCCGCGGTTTGTGTACGACTCGATGTCACGCTGCACGACGAGGTGATCCATCATCGTCACGTACTGAATGGGCAACGGTCGATCGAGACTGAACTCGGCGCGAATGGCCGCGATATTCGCCGGTGTGGCATTGCGTCCTGCCATCCGGCGCGCCGGATCGACTCCGGGTGTGGCGAAGAAAATGAGGAATACCAGAATGCTCAGGGAGAACAGCACAACCGCCATCGAGAAGAACCTGCGGACGATGAACGCGATCATCGCGACCTCCGCAGCCTGCGGGTGCGCACCTTCGCGCGGGGATCGACCGCCTCGCGGACACCGTCACCAAGGACGTTGAGCGCCAGAATGGTGATGGTGATGAGGATTCCCGGCGCGATTGAGACCCACGGCCGGGTGTAGAGCTGGGTTTGCCCGACGTTGATGAGGCTGCCCCAACTCGCCTGCGGGGGCTGCACGCCGATCGAGAGGAATGACAGGGCCGACTCGGTCAGGATGCACGTCGCGACCATCAGTGGGAATATGACGATCACACTCGGGATGACGTTCGGCAGCACCTCGCGGAAGAGCAGGCGTCTGCGCCGGGCACCCTGGGCGATCGACGCCTCGACGTAGTCGCGGCGTCGGACCGCGATCACTTCGCCCCGCACCGGCCGTGCCACATAGGGGACGTAGATCACCCCGATGATGAGAATCGGCAGCCACAGGCTCTGCGGATCCACCGTGATCGGCCCGAGCGAGAGCCCCTGGG